>CAMDAT010000098.1 GCA_945888825.1 Bifidobacterium breve
TTGGGATGACGACCGAGCCTTCGGGATTGCGGGATGCATTTCCTGCGGCGGCGATCGGGAGTACAGAAGACGGAACCCCTTTGGTCGTGGTTTGCTCCTGTGGAGTTGACCTAGCACTTCTGCCGCTAGCCGCTGACCTTCGGGAACAGGTCAACTCAGAAGCAGTGCTTCTGCTAGCAGTGCCCGAGCAGGACCATCATGTGGCAACCAAGTGGTTGGCCTCGATGTTGCGTCAGCCAGCTGAACTCATTGCCATCGCCGTTGGGTGGGCGTGAACATGGCTGCGCACGACCTCTCTGTCCGCCTGAATGGTTTGCAGCGCGAGTTTGAAGAGGTTGAAGCTCGTCTTGCTGACCCGGCAGTGATAGCGGACCAGACCCGCTATGTGGAACTCTCACGCCGGTATAGCGAACTGCAACCCATTGTTGAGCGGACGGCACAGCTCATTGAAGCCGAGGGAGATCTCGAAGCTGCAAAGGAGCTGATCTCGCTCGGTTCGGGCGAGGAGCGTGACGCCTTGCGAGCTGATGCTGCGGAGTCCGAATCCGCAGTAGATCGACTCGTCGAGGAACTGAAACTTCTTCTGCTTCCCAAAGACCCCAACGATGACCGCAACGTGATTGTCGAGATCCGAGGCGCAGAGGGTGGGGAAGAGGCAAACCTGTTTGCCCGCAATCTGTTTGAGCTGTATCGGGCCTACTCCAGCCGAGTCGGATGGAGTTTTGAGACCATGTCATCCTCTCCTACTGAGATGGGTGGCCTCTCTGACGTGACTTTTCGCTTGGCCGGGCCCGGCGTGTGGTCCCGCATGCGTTTCGAAGCTGGCGTGCACCGGGTGCAGCGGGTTCCGGTCACTGAATCCCAAGGCCGGATCCATACTTCCTCGGCCACGGTCGCAGTGCTGCCAGAGGCCGATGAAGTAGAGGTCCGCATTGATGCGAATGATCTCACCATTGACGTGTATCGCTCATCAGGGCCGGGCGGGCAGTCAGTGAACACAACCGACTCAGCAGTTCGGATTACTCACCTTCCGACTGGCCTAGTTGTTGCGATGCAGGACGAAAAGAGCCAACTTCAGAATCGGGCGAAGGCGTTGCAGGTCTTGCGTGCTCGGCTGTTAAAGCTTGAACAGGACCGTCAAGCAGGTGAGGCATCTGGGCAACGCAAAGCTCAGATTGGCGGCGGCGGTCGCAGCGAAAAGATTCGCACTTACAACTTTAAAGAGAATCGCGTGTCTGACCATCGGATTGGTCTGACGGTGTACAACCTTGATCGCGTGCTCTCGGGTGAACTTGATGAGATTAGCGACGCACTCGTAGCCGATGACCGCGCCAAGCAGTTGTCGGATTCGGAGTAATGAGTTCCTTGGATCAGACCGTGAGCTGGAGGGATCTGCTCATCGAAGCAACTCTGGCGTTTAGGGCTGCAGGTCTTGAGCAAGCAGCGGTAGATGCTCGCCGAGTAGTTGAGCAGGCCTCGGGCGCAGACCCTTCAGAGCTGATCCTGGTATTAGATGATCCCGTTACAGAACGATCGATGAGTTCTTTTGAGCTCATGGTGCGGCGCAGATCTGCCGGCGAACCACTGCAGTATGTCCTTGGGTCATGGTCATTTCGATCATTGGACCTCATGGTGGATTCGCGAGTGCTCATTCCGCGGCCAGAGACCGAGGCCGTAGTTGAGGTTGCTCTGGCAGAGCTGGACCGACTTGGGGGGCGGGATCGAACCTGCCAAGTTGTGGACCTTGGAACGGGTTCGGGTGCAATCGGGTTGTCCATCGCTGTAGAGCGCGTAAGGACTCAGGTGATGTTGACGGACCAATCTCCCGAGGCCTTGCAAGTAGCGCGAGCAAACATCGCCGGCTTAGGAAGGCCCGGGGCGCGCATCTCTACAGGTCTCGGGTCTTGGTTTGATGCGCTCCCGCAGGACTTGATGCACAAAGTCGATCTGATCATCTCGAATCCTCCCTATGTGCCCGCTGACCTGCCGCTTCCGCCAGAGGTAGTTGACTGGGAGCCAGTGGGCGCTCTTCGTTCTGGCCCCGACGGGACTGACGACTTGCGAGTCTTGATTCTTCAGGCGGGGGAGTGGCTTCAAAAAGACGGCGTGTTGATCTGCGAACTGTCCCCCGAACAAGCAGCAGACATGCAGGCCCTAGCCGCGACGGTTTTTAACCACGCACGTATCGAGAGCGATCTAACTGGGCGTGATCGGGCACTCGTCGCCGCAGGTCCCAAGTAGGCGCACTCTGTCCCACGCTGCAGGATTCGGTCCTTCGCCCCGCCACCTGAGTCATTGGCGCCGGTAACCTACGGATTCCGTCGCTTACCGGCGCCAATGCGGGTGCGGTGGATGGAAGCGTCACACAGTGCCCTGCATACTCGGGGTTTCGTTCGGTGTGACCAAAATTTTGGCTTGCGAGTCTGGGTCGCCCAGCGCAGTAAACGCATCGGCAACTCCCTCGAGAGGCACTGTGGCTGTGATCATCTGACTGACTGAGTATTCCCCTTCCGAAATCCGGCGCAGGGTGTCGGCAAACTCCCCGGGGTCATAACCAAACACGAACTGCAGATTGAGTTCCTTGCCGACTGCAATCATGGGGCGAAAACTGTCGGCAACCATGCAGACCCCGACCACCAGAATCTGTGCAGCGCGAGGTGCTTCGAGTATGGCGGATTCCAACATGCCGGGAACTCCGACCGCTTCGAAAATCACTAGTGGTTTGCGGCCGTCGATACGTCGCCAGATTGCAATCGGTGACTCCACGGCGGGGTCAGTCACTTCACTCGCACCAAATACGCTTGCCAGGGCTCGGCGGCTAGCTGAATAATCCGAAGCGAGAATCGTCTCGACTCCTGCAGTGCAGAGTGCGGCGATCACTGCAAGCCCAACCGGCCCACAGCCCAGCACTACCGCAGCGTGTTTTGGTGTGATGACGCTCTTGTGCACTGCATGCGCTCCCACCGACATCGGTTCGGTGAGCGCTGCGAGGTGAGGGTCGAGGCCATTGGGGACTTTGCTGCACAGAACCTCTGAGAGAGCAATCTGCTGCGCAAAGCCTCCCGGATAGGTGTTGTCATAACCCAAAGCGTGAAGCCCACCTGAATCCATAACGATTGGCAGCGAGACCACAAGATCGCCCACAGCGAGGTTGTTTACATTCGGGCCTACCTCAAGCACCCGAGCAGAGAACTCGTGACCCATGACAACATCTCGTGAAGCATCCATCGGTGCGGGAGCAAATGGTCCTGCCTCTGCAGACATCACCTCGGCCATCTCGACGAGTTGATCTGCATGGTGAAGCGCATGGAGGTCCGAGCCACAGATACCACAGGCGATGACCTCAGCTATGACTTGCCCTGGTTGTGGGGAGAGCTCTTCTACGTCATCAACGAGCAGCTGCCCACCCCGCATGACTGCTGCCTTCATCTGTTCCCCCAACGTAATCCCGTGAGCGGTGGGTCCAAGACCCTCTTTGAGGTTACTCTTTGTGGTGTTGCGTTAGTTGAGCAGAAGGCAGTTGCTGTCTGACCCGGCGGCATTGCAGATCGGGGAATCCTATGAGTTTGTGCCGTAAACCCGCTGAGCGTGCTGAGATGTTGACCGAGGTACCTTTCTTTGACGGTTTTGGCGCGGATGAGATTCTGCGAGTGGTGGAACTCACTGATGAGGTTCTCATTCCGGCCGGAAGCGTTGTCGTAGATCAGGGTGACCCTGGGACTGATTGTTACGTCATTCTCGATGGCACTGCGAGTATCTACGTGCGAGGAGATCATGTCGCTTCCTCGGGGCCCGGTTCTATGGTTGGCGAGATGGCACTCGTTGACCATCGACCCCGTACAGCAACGGTTGTCGCAGATACTGACCTAGATCTGTTGCGCTTTAATTCTGAAGCCTTTCGTAAGTTGCTCGAGGAAATGCCAAAGGCATCCGAGCGCATTATGACTGCACTGCACGCCCGACTCAATCGACTCGGCACGATCTAGTCGGCCTGCTTGCCGGGCGCTCACAAGAACTGAAGTTCGCCCTCGGCAGCAATCTGGACTGCCCTTCCCAAGAGCGCCTCGCTTGTCATCGCTGCCATGAGTTCAGGCTGCGAGGTCACTGCCCATGCGCGCTCGCCTTGGGGGGTCAAACATGCCGCATGCCCGCGAACAGCGAGACCCTCGCGGTCGTGCATCACAGTCCAAGTTTCAAGTGCAGCCTCGCCGAGGTCGTCGCCCGCTGCGGGTCTTGCGGCAACAGCGTTCACCTCTGCTTGAGGACGTTCCCAGCGGTAGCCCGCTGTAGGCGGATTGGTTGAGTACAGACCGAAAGCATGTTTGTCCACGTGTCCACCATTTGCTGTCACGAGGCCCATCGAACCCGCATCTTCGCGGAGCACCTGCACCATCGAACACAATGCATGGCCAACCGGGTTGTTCCAAGGAGCACCAGCAAATGACAAGCCCCCGTAGACAGTTAGTTGGCGGTCGGCTGAGATTGAAAGTTCACGCAGAGCCAGTTGAACAGCCGAGGGGTAACAGGAGTACAAATCGACATGGTCGACCTGATCGATGTTCACCTGAGCAAGTTCTAAAGCCCGGTTACCTGCAATGCGCATTGCGGCAGAAGAGTGAAAATCGAGTCGCTCAGAAAGGCTCCGGTCCTTGGCATCGGTGCCAGCATGCACAAAGACCCAACGGTCAGTTGGTATCCCAAGAGCGCGGGCCCGCTCCACGGAGCACAAGATGATCCCAGAGGCCATGTCCACATCTGGGTTGGCGACCATTCGTTTGGTATAGGGATACCCGATCATCCGATTCTGTGTGGTTGGGGTTGTGATCTCTTCTGCGGTGAATGAGGTGCGGTTCCATGCGTACGGGTTCTGCTCTGCAACTTGAGAGAACCCGGACCAAATCCTGCCGACATAATCCAGGTGTTCGGCCATGGTCCGAGTCGAGTCCTGCCAGAGCGCATTTTCGAACAGCGGGTACACCTGAAGCGGCATCAGGATTCCGCGTGCTGCCTCGGACGGGTGACCCATAAAGAATGGGGACTCATCCATCCAATCGGGAGTCTCGTCAGGGGATTGATTCGTCCAGTCGAGTTCGAGGCCTAGCTTCTTTGCAGTAGAACGTGACTTTCCTGACTCGCCGCCACATAGGAGCGCCAGGTCGAATTCTCCAGCGCTGATTGCAGCGGCTAGCCGGTTCACCATGGACTGCGGTGTGTTCCCTCCCACGGTGGCATACCAGGTTTTGGCGTCAACGCATCCGAGCTGTTCACGGACCAGAGCTCCCGGGTTTGAGTAGCGCCAAGAGATGGTGGGAACTGCCGCGACAACCTGAGCGGAAGCCAAAACCGCGTCGGCCCCAGAATCTGTCTGGGCCGCAAGTAGAGCCTGAGCCATAAGCTTCGCTGGCTCATAGGGATCAGAGCCTTGGTCTACGCGATTAAGGATCTGGCCAACACCGATAATCACTGGTGTTCGTGGGTCAAGAGAGGAACTCGCTTCAGACATGGCTGCAGACTACGGGCGAGGGGGCTGATGATCGAACTCGCAGCAGCGACAACTCCTGCTTGGTGAACCTCAAGCAGTCGTACTCACCCAGCCGCTGCAGGGTGTGCAGTGTTACATGCGCGCTGAGTTCACTAGAGTGAGTTGGGTGAATGACCCTTCCGTGCAGGACTCGAGTGAACCTCCCATCAGAGTTGTCCTTGGATCGGACCACGGTGGCCTGAGTCTAAAAAATGAATTGGCGCAGTATCTGACCAGCCAAGCCATCGTGGTGACCGACCTTGGAACACACACTGCTGACTCAGTTGATTACCCCGAATTTGGGGCAGCTGTCGGAAGGGCCGTAGCAGCAGGAGATGCCGAGTTTGGCGTTGCAGTCTGCGGGTCGGGGCTTGGCATCTGCATTGCAGCAAACAAGATTGACGGCGTGCGTGCTGTCACGATTCACGATGTCACCTCGGCTCGGTTGAGCCGAGCGCACAATGACGCAAACGTCATCTGCCTAGGTGAACGCCTTATTGGTCGAGAGGTAGCCAAAGAAGCGCTCGATGTTTTTCTTGCCACAGCGTTTGAGGGTGGCCGCCACGCAAACCGCGTTCACAGTCTTGACGCACTCCTTACCCAACAGATGTAACCAACGCACTCGGTTCTGAGTGCCTACCGAAGGAAGTATCTGCCATGCCATGGCCGACTGATCGTGACAACGAAGTATTTGCAGCCATCGACAGAGAAGTTGATCGACAAAATACGGGAATCCAACTGATTGCTTCCGAGAACTTCACCTCGCCTGCAGTGATGCAAGCAGTGGGCTCGGCTCTGACGAACAAATATTCTGAGGGCTACCCCGGAAAGCGCTACTACGGCGGAAACGAAGTCGTGGACGAGATCGAGCAGATGGCCATTGAGCGGGTCAAGTCGCTGTTCGGAGCCGAGGCCGCAAACGTGCAGCCGCACTCCGGAGCGAATGCAAACCTCGGTGTGTACTTGGCCCTCCTCGAGGCTGGAGACACAGTTCTTGGCCTGAGTTTGGATCACGGCGGCCACCTGACCCACGGGTCTCCCGTAAATATTTCGGGACGGTTCTACAACTTCATCTCCTACGGGGTTCGACCACAGGATGAGCGAATTGATTACGATCAAATGCGCTCACTTGCTTTGGAACACCGACCAAAAATGATTGTGGCCGGAGCTACGGCGTACCCCAGAATTATTGACCCGGAAATCGTTCGTGAGATCTGCGATGAAGTTGGCGCTCTCTTTATGTTCGACGCAGCACATATCGCTGGGTTGATTGCTGGAGGGGTGCACCCCAACCCGACCCCGTTCGCAGATGTAGTCACGTTCACCACACACAAGACCCTGCGCGGGCCCCGAGGCGGCTGCATCCTGTCCAAAGAAGAGTTTGGCGCTCGCATCAACAAGGCGATCTTCCCTGGCTTACAGGGTGGACCCTTGGAACACGTGATTGCAGGCAAAGCGGTTGCATTTCGCGAGGCCGCAGATCCAAGTTTCGCTGGCTATGCGCAGCAGATAGTTAAGAATTCACAAGCGCTTGCAGAATCGCTGATTTCTCAGGGGTTCCGCTTGGTTTCGGGCGGGTCTGATAATCACCTGCTCCTGATGGATCTTCGCTCGTTCGACTCAGAACTCACCGGCAAGGAAGCACAGATTGCTCTTGACCTTGCAGGGATAACGCTGAACAAGAACACCGTTCCCGATGATCAGCGTTCACCATTTGTTACCTCAGGGCTCAGAATTGGAACGCCCTCGGTCACAACGCAAGGAATGGCCGAACCCGAGATGGCTCAGATTGCTGAACTGATCACACGCGTCCTGCGAGCGCCGAGCGAGGAGTCGGTGATCGCTGAAGTGCGTGGCGATGTTGAATTGCTGTGCTCGAAGTTCACGCCGTACCCAGTCTGAAACGAGCTGGCCTTGGAACAGGTCCGGGTCATCTACCTACATCGGCTAGATGCGGATGAGGAGCCATCGGGCTTCTCCAACTACGCCGCGCCGCGACGACTTATGACTGCTGGAACAGTCTTGAGCAAGATGATGCTGTCGGTGAGCAATGACCAGTTGTCCACGTAGTACATATCAAGGCGCTGATACTCCTCAAGCGTGCTCGTAAACCTTCCGTGAATCTGCCAATAGCCGGTGATGCCAGGCTGGGCTCGAAGGCGATCCAGCATTGCGGGCTCCCACTGGGTTACCTCGTCGGCAGTCGCAGGCCGTGGGCCCACCAGACTCATCTCACCGCGAACCACGTTTATGAGCTGTGGAAGCTCATCAAGCGAAGTGGTGCGCAGGAACTTCCCAAAAGGTGTTACTCGAGGATCATCACTCATCTTGAACATGGGTTCGGCAGCTTCATTTTGGTCCAACAAATCGCTGAGAAGATCCTCGGCGTTGACAACCATGCTTCTGAACTTATACATCGTGAAGGGGACACCGTTGCGACCAATCCGTGTCTGTCGAAACAGCACAGTCCGTCCCGAAGTAATGCGGAGCACTAAGGCGCACAGCAGAAGGAGCGGTGAGAGCAGAACTAGCGCGCAGACTGCTACGAGTAGGTCGAATGCTCGCTTCAGAAGAGACTTCCATCCAGCCTGAATCGACGGCGTAACTCTCATCATGGGGAATCCGCCCAACGGTGCTGTGTGGACCCGTCTAGAAGCGATGTCTTGCATAGAGGATAAGACCTGAACATAGATGCCCTCTCGAGTGAGAGCTCGAATGAGGTCATTTGAGAGAGCACAGTCTTGTTCTCCGCTCGCAATAATGGCTCCGGTCGCCATGGATGTCCGCGCTACCTCGAGCAATGCCAGAACTTCAGCCGAATTTTGCGGAGTATTGACCCGCTCGGTCACCTGGTAGCCCAGATGTGGTGATGCCAAGAGATAACGATCGAGCTCACTTGACTCGTGACCGTCGCCAATCAGGATGACCTTCCGTGTGATCTCTCCCTTTTCTCGAGCATGGGCGAAGTGCAACCGTACGAACTCTCGCTCGATGAGAGTGATTCCAACGGTAAGAACTCCGAGTCCGACCAGCCACGCTCGGCTAATCGGGATTTCCAATACTGCGGAGATTGCAGCAATAGCGGCGCATCCGTACAGGCCCGCAGTCAGGACCCTGCGCCATTCCTCAGAACGGCGTTGGATATGAATTGACTGGTAGAGATCTTGAGTTGCGAAGACAAATGGCCACAGCAGTATTGCGAGAATGGTTAATTCCGCTAGTTCCGCTGAGTTTTTCCCGAAAAACGAGATGGCAAGAAAACTTGCGCTGAGAGTTGCCACCGCAGCGATGAACACGTCAGCAAGAACCAACAATGCCTTGCGGTGATTCGCTCCGTTGAGAGCAAGGCCCACCCTGAACGGTTCGGCCTTGTGTAGAGCCGGGTTATCTTCATGGGTTCTTGGTACGACAGGAACAACAATCGAAGCATCCTGAGGGGACGGCTCGTTGCCGATGTCAGTCGGCAACGGTAACTCGAGATCCACATTCTTAGAGACGATTGCTGCCATGACGTTCCTCTGAAACAAGATTTAGTGAGCCAGCGCCCGCGGCTGGAAGTGTGTTTGTGAGTCCTCTACCGCAAAGGTCGCCCTAAATCCTTCACCGCACGCTGTCATAATTGGAACATATTTAAATCCTGAAGTAAAGAGGCTTTGGTGCTAAAGGCAAAGTGAACATGCAGGCGGGCCTTACTCGATGGCCAGACACGGTTCACCTGTTGGCTTATCGAAGGCCCAGCGAAGAGCGTGACTTTGCAGAGTGGAGACTCTCCGTCCGGCCACGAGTAACCTGAGCAATGTGGGTCCCTTGCCGTATTTGTTCGTGATGGCAGTAGCCGTTATTGCCACGGCAATCTCGGTTCCGCCCTTGCGGATTCTGTCTAGAAAAATCGGTGCCATGGCCCAGCCAGGTGACCGAACCGTGCACGCAAAGCCCACCCCAATACTCGGTGGGACCGCCTTGTTCATTGGTCTGCTCGTAGCGCTCGCGGCGGCTTGGCGATTGCCTGACTTCGGAGCAGTATTTGATGCCCCCGGAAACGTTCTAGGTGTGATTGCTGCGGCCACGGTGATCTGGCTGACCGGCCTGATTGACGACCTGCGAGATGTCTCTGCCCCAGCCAAGGTGGCAGG
>CAMDAT010000099.1 GCA_945888825.1 Bifidobacterium breve
ACCTGACCTACCAAGTTGGACTCCCGCAGGATCGACTTGCAGTCGGTGACTGGGACTGCGACGGTCGGGCAACTGCACTCCTGCTGCGACCATCCACCGGAGAACTCTTCGAGTTCTCCGCGTGGGCAAAACCGGGAGAGACCGCTCAAAGCGAACTGGTCTCTACCATCGCAGAAGCAGCTGATCTAGCCGGCGAGCGAATAACTGATTCGACTGCAGCCGAGAAAATATCGTGTGACCGCGCATTGGTTGCACTCATCGACGGGTCGCAAGTTGACCCATTTTCTCAGCCCGCAAAGGCCAAACCATGAATGTCAAAACCCCTCTCAGAGCGCCGGGTAACACGAGACGTCCCAATGCGAACTACCGGACTCAGCCGACCCCTTATGGCAACTCCCCCCGATCAGGCACAAGAACTACTCGAGAGCTGAAGCCGCCTTCACGGCTCTCTAGGCTGATGATCTGGGCGCTCTGGACTGGCGCTTTGGCGGCCGCCCTTGCATTTCTCCTTCGCAGCGGGGGCTTCTTTGCATCGACTCCACCTTTGCAATCAGGAAGCGAATTCCGCAATTGGTTTCTGGAACGCGATCCGCTCGATGTGGCGGCCTCGGCGGGACGCCTGATTGCGATTCTGCTTCTGGGCTACCTACTAGTCGTGAGCAGTATCCAAGCCTTTGCATTGCGAGGTCAGCGACAGCACACACGATCGCTTGCCGTCCGCCTAGCTCCGAGGTTCCTGCTGTTCTTCACCGCTGGCCTGATGGCTTCCACGTCGACGGCCTTTGCTGCAACAGCAGCCTATGCAGGAGAGCCCGACCAGCCCGAACCGTCAACAGCCCCCATGATGCAGGTGGTCGACGCTGCAACCCCCTTCCTCAATCTGCAGCCCGTCAATCCGTCACAAGCAAGAACCTCGCTCCCCTGGGCATCCAACTCATCCGCTGGGCCTGCTGCCGATGAATCGCAGAATGCAGAACCGCCTCCGACAGCGGCCCCAATTCCCTCGCCAGCAGCAGACTTGAACGCTGCAACAGAAGCCGACCCAACAGGTACCCCAACGATGAGCGCGCAAGAGTCACCATCAGGCCAGCAGAGTCAGCCGGGCCAGCAGATTCAGCCGGGTCAGCCCGGTCGGCCCGGTCGGCCCGGTCGGCCCGGTCGGCAGGGTCAACAGAGCCAGCAGCCAGGACTCCTTGGCTTGGGGGCTACCGCAACTCCCTCAGCGCAGGCACCCGACCCAAGTACCCAACCAACAACAAGCCTGCCAACAACAGGCCTGCCAGCAGCTGCCGCACCAGCAACAGGCACACCAGGATCGGCCCAACAGACCGTTCCTTACACAGTGATACGAGGCGACAACTTTTGGAGAATCTCCGAACAGGTGCTCCTGATGCGCCTTGGCTCACAGCCATCCGCATCGCAGATTGCGCAGTACTCGGCGCAACTCATATCAAACAATCAAGAAGCCCTAACTGACCCAGAGAACCCCGGGCTTATTCTGGTTGGTCAGGTATTTCAACTGCCCTGATCAGGCCAAAAGCGAACACCTGCGCCGGCGGTTAGCCGAACTGCCTCAACCCAGGCGAAGACCCATCTCATCCAAGCGAAGATCAGCAGTCACTTCGCTCACACCGAGAATGCACGCAATTGCCTTGATGTCATCTCGGCGAATGGTCAGCACTCTGCCGTTGAAGTCCTGGCGCTGAACCTGAATCATGCGCAGATACCTTGACAACATCTGGGACTCGGTATCGTTCATTTGCTCAAGGCGGGTCAGATCGATTTTGGCGCCACCGTTATCTGCAATGCGGCGAAGGGCCTCGTCTTCTTCACTCTCCCCATCGACCGAAGGCAAGAGTTGATCCACGGGCACCTTGTAGAACTGGGCCAGACGCTGCAGGCGCGGAACCGAAATAGCACGCTCTCCTCGCTCATATGCACCAAGCACACTTGCCTTGAACTCCTGGGCAGAGACGGCCTCTACCTCTTGAAGTGATAGCCGCTTCTGGCGACGGATATGCCGAAGGCGCTCGCCAACTGCCTTTCCGTATGCCTCACCGCTTGGGTCCTCACCGATAGCGTCTTCGTTCAACATCTCATCTCCCACCTGAATCGGGTTCTGTTGCTTCGCCCATCACCACGCCGCTGACTGGGCTGCTCACTGCTGGTACATCACTACTCACTACTCACTACTCACTACTCAGTACTCACTACTCACGGCGCGAATGGTCAGTTTTGGCTGCTCACTCTGCGTCATAATCGCTCGGTACCTAAGCGTTAAGCCTTGAAATAAACCGCGCAGAGTGATTATCTCAGGTTTTCGGTTGCAATGCCAGCACGTAGGGCGGTGAGGAGAACGCCAGCAGTAATTGCAGCAGTCTCTGCTCTCAGCACATGTTCGCCAAGACTCACGCAGGTGGCACCCTCAGACTCGGCCGAATCCCAGCCACCCTCTGGGCCAACTAAGACAATACGATCGGCACGCTTCAACGCAGAACCGCCCATGTTTGCCAGAACTGCCCCGCTGTTGCGAACCTGCTCAAAGCTTGCAAGCCGCTCTGCGCGTCCCGGCCGAGTCGAGTCCACAGCGAACCCAACTTCTGGAAGCCACAGCCTTCGACTCTGAGCGCAGGACTCGCGGGCAACCCGCCGCAAACGCTCGAGCTGCTTCGCAGTTTTCTCCTCATCCCAGCGCACTACTGAGCGTTGGGCCATAAATGGCCAAATCCTGTCCACCCCAAGCTCTGTCAGCTTTTGGACAATCAACTCGGGCCGCTCCCCTTTGACCACTGCAAACCCAACGGTCACCGGATACTCGGGAGCTAGTTCTTGATGCGTCTCGCCAAGCGCCTCTAGCTCATGGCTTGCTGAAAATGCGCAAGACCGCCAGCCTCCCGCTCCGTCGGTAGCGCACACTTCCTGACCAACCCGTAGCCGGAGTACCCGCTGCAGATGATGCAGGTCATCGGGTTCAAGCTCGGGCGAATCTAGGTCGCTCACCAGAACCTGCGCGGCGGCGGACCTCCACGGCGTGAGCCCTGCTACTGACTCCACGTTCAGCCTCAGTTCTTGAACGCGGTCTTGAACCGACTAAAGAAACCCTCATCAGCAGGAGCTACCTCTTCACCGCGCACCTCGGCAAAGCGGCGAAGCAGGTCTTCTTCTTCAAGTTCAAGCTTGCGTGGAATCTCGACTCCAACCCGGACCAACAGGTCTCCTCGCCCATTTCCATGCAGGCGGGGAACTCCACGACCCTTCATCTTGAAGACCTTGCCCACTTGTGTTCCGCGAGGAACGACTAGTTCCTCTACCCCGTCAAGCGTTTCGAGCGCGATATTTGCACCAAGAGTTGCCTGCACCATCGAGATATCTAACTCCTCGACAAGGTCATCGCCGTGACGTGCAAAACGCTCATGCGGCTTGACTCGCAAGCGGACATACAAGTCGCCTGCAGAACCTCCGCGCATGCCAACAGCGCCGCGTCCAGTCAGTCGCAGCGTTGAACCCTCGTCCACTCCTGCCGGCACGTCCACCGTGTAGGTCTTTTCTTCGATGAGGCGACCCGCACCGCTGCAAACCTGACAAGGAGATGCAATCACTTGGCCTTGACCACCGCAGCGGCGACACACCGAGGCAGACACAATCTGCCCGAGCACGGTCTGACGCACAATGCGCACTTCGCCGGTACCACCGCAATCGCCGCACTGCACTGCCGAACTACCAGGCTCTGCACCTGTGGAATTGCACTCCTCGCAGGAGACTGCCGTTCGCACAGTCACATCGCACTGGCAGCCGAACACTGCGTCGGTGAACTCAAGAACAGTCTGAACGTCTAGGTCTTCGCCTGGAGGCGGTCCTGCTGGGCCGCGGCTCCGGCCGCCTCCCCCTCCAAAGGGATTATTCCCCCCAAAGAACGAGTCGAACAGGTCGCCTAATCCGCCAGCACCGCTGCCAAACGGGTCAGACATGTCGAAACCGTTTGAACTTCCGTAGCGGTCATATCGATCGCGCTTAGCGGGATCGGATAGGACCTCATACGCAGCCGAGAGTTCTTTGAATCGGGTTTCTGCGTCTGGGTCATCGGGGTTGGCGTCAGGGTGAGACTCACGCGCCAAACTTCGATAGGACTTCTTGATCTCTTCGGGGGTTGCATCGCGACCCACTCCAAGAATTTCGTATAGATCAGCCACACTTAACCTTCAGTTAGTAGACGACTCAACCGCTGGCTCACTAACGCCACAGCCGACAGAGTCTCGGGGTAGTTCATTCGAGTAGGGCCAAGTACCGCAATGGCCCCAACAGATTCTCCGCCGACCTGATACGGGGCGACCACTAGTGAACAATCAGCTAGCGGGGCAACGCCACTCTCGGAGCCAATTGACACGGCCAGACCGCCGTCAACGAGCTCCTTCAGCAAACTCACCACCACAAACTGCTGTTCCAGAATTCCGAGCACGGCCTCGATTGTTTCGCGTGCATCAAAGGAGCCCGCAATTCGTGAACGACCATCTACAAACATGTGCTGGCCCTCTGCTTCGGCAGCTTCTCGCAGCGCACTCATCGCAGCAGCCGCTAGGCCTGCGCCTTCTTGTTGCGGCGCAGCGAGTTTGGGAGTCGGTGCTTGCAGGGAGGAGCCAACCATGCCGTCATTGACCAACGCGTGTGCCGCATTGAGCTCTGACGGAGTGACGTCTTGGTCTAGCTCCATCGTTCGTTTCACGATGGCACCGTTACTCATAACCATCACTGCCAAAATGGTTCGTGGGGACAAGTCGACGAGTTGCACGGAGC
This sequence comes from Bifidobacterium breve, assembly GCA_945888825.1. Lineage (GTDB taxonomy): Bacteria > Actinomycetota > Acidimicrobiia > Acidimicrobiales > Microtrichaceae > IMCC26207. Next base: position 4,792 of record CAMDAT010000099.1, read on the forward strand.
GAACCGTTGACACCTCGTTGGCTTCTCCCACGACCACGGCAGCCGTTCCGGTCACATCTGAGAGTAAGCGGCTAGTTTCGGCGAGCATCTGCTCAAGCTCACCATGAGTCGTGGCAAAGAAGTCGCGCACCAATCGAACGTTCGTCGGGCTCAACGACTCGGTTCCAGTCAGGGTGTCAACAAAGAACCGGTACCCCTTCTCGGTCGGGATGCGTCCGGCGCTGGTATGTGGCTGCACTAGATAGCCCTCACGCTCAAGCTGAGTCATGTCATTGCGAACCGTTGCCGATGAAACCGCCACCTCAGTCCGAGCAGACACCGTTGACGAACCCACTGGTTGGGCAGTCTCGATGTACTGCTGAACTACGGCACGCAGAATCGCGGACTTTCGGTCGTCGAGCATTGGCAGTCAGTCTACGCGAGTGCCAGCACCGAACCGAGATCGGGGGCAGTCAGTCCTCTAACTGCAACGCAGAAGTAAAGGCCTCGGAGGGAACCTCAACTCGTCCCAGGCTCTTCATCCGCTTCTTGCCCTTCTTCTGTTTCTCGAGAAGCTTGCGCTTTCGAGAAACGTCACCGCCGTACAACTTGGCCGTGACATCTTTGCGATAGGCCTTGATGGTCTGGCGACTCAGAATTTTGGAACCAATGGCTGCCTGAATCGGCACATCGAACTGCTGCCGAGGAATCAGTTCCTTCAGCTTGTCTGCCATTTTTTTGCCGTAGTCATACGACTTTGAGCGGTGAATGATCGAGCTAAATGCGTCAATAGGTTCGCCTGCAATCAGGATGTCAACCTTGACAAGGTCTCCTGGTTCATAGCCAATTGGCTCATAATCCAAGCTTGCATAACCCTGAGAGCGGCTTTTCATCTGATCAAAGAAGTCAGTTACCACCTCGCCCAGCGGCATGCGGTACTGAATCTCGAGACGCTCCGGGGAGAGGTATTCCATCTTGACCATCTCACCGCGGCGGGTCTGGCAGAGATCCATGATCGTTCCCGTAAAAGCCGAAGGCGTAATGATTGTCACCTTCAGATAAGGCTCAAGCACTTTCTGAATCGATGACGGGTCCGGCAGATCAGCGGGATTATCGATTGCAATCTCTTGGCCATCAGTGCGCAGCACTCGGTACTCAACAGAGGGCGCAGTCGCAATCAGATTCAGGTCGTATTCGCGCTCGAGGCGTTCCCGCACAATCTCCATGTGCAACAAGCCGAGGAACCCGCAGCGGAACCCAAAGCCGAGAGCACCAGAAGTTTCAGGCTCGTAGGTAAACGAACTGTCATTCAGTCGCAGCTTTTCTAAGGATTCGCGCAAGTCCTCGAACTCATCTCCCTCGACTGGGTAGAGCCCACAAAACACCATCGGCTTGGGGTCCTGATACCCATCTAGTGGCGCTGCAGCCTGCCGCGAAGCCTCGGTCACGGTCTCGCCCGAGCGGGCCTCTCCAACGTCTTTGATGCCGGCAATCAGATATCCAACCTCGCCAGGGCCGAGTTCGGGCACTGGATCATTATCGGGAGTGCGCACTCCGACCTCGAGTGCTTCGTAGGTTGAACCCGCCTGAATAAATCGAAGCTTTGCGTGAGTCTTGAGTCGGCCGTTCATCACTCGGATCGAACTCACCACGCCGCGGTATTGGTCAAAGTGCGAGTCGAAGATCAGTCCTTGGAGTGGCGCATCGGCATCGCCAACTGGTGCAGGTATGCGATCAACTACTGCGTCGAGCAGTTCCTTGACTCCTTCGCCAGTCTTTGCTGAGATGCGCAGAATCTCATCAGCAGGAATCCCCAAGACCTGCTCGATCTCTGCTGCATAGGTATCAGGGTCTGCAGCAGGCAGATCAATCTTGTTCAACACCGCCACGATTTCAAGGTCGTTTTCTAGGGCGAGATAACAGTTGGCCAAGGTCTGCGCCTCGATCCCCTGTGATGCGTCCACTACCAGAATGACACCCTCGCAGGCCGCTAACGAACGAGAAACCTCGTAGCCAAAGTCCACGTGACCAGGTGTGTCAATCAGGTTGATGACGTGGCCACCATGCTCAAGACGTACTGACTGCAGCTTGATCGTGATACCGCGCTCACGCTCAATGTCCATTGAATCTAGGTACTGAGCCCGCATGTCTCTGGGGTCAACGGCACCGCAAATCTCGAGCATGCGATCAGCCAGCGTGGACTTGCCATGGTCGATATGAGCGATGATCGAGATGTTTCGGAGGCGAGGAAGATCAGTCACGGTCTGTCTATTCTGGCCGCTTCTGAGCCCATGTTCTGCATCGCAGCGCGAGTTTCCTTCTCGCGAAGATGACTCCGGCGCTTCAGGTGGCTATCCTCTACAAGTTCCCGAATGGCTGGTTCAGCTGTCCACTTGGGACTGCAGCAGAACCGAAGTTGCAGGTACACCTTCACTACAGAATCGAATAGAGACAGCCCCTCATGGCGAACATCAAAAGCCAGATCAAACGTAACCGCACCAATGAACTAGCGCGTGAGCGCAATAAGGCCGTTCGCTCCGAGGTCAAGACTCGCGTCAAGCACGCCGAGTTGGCCATCGCAGAAGGCGCCGAGAACGCCGAAGAGTTGACCAAGGTTGCCGTCCGCGCAATCGATAAAGCCACCTCAAAGGGCGTGTTTCACAAGAATGCTGCAGCACGCCGCAAATCACGTTTGACTCGCACCCGTGCAGAGTCCGTAGCTAGCTGAACTGTCCCATCGGGTTGACCAGGCTCCAGCCTTGGTTAACTAGTCCTAGCTTGAGTCAGCGACGGTTCTTACCCGTAGCCGAAACTGCTGCGAGCCGAGCTACGAGCGTCTCGAGCAAGAGTTCCCCTGGCTGATCGGTTCGGCCACGAAGATCGACATCGGTTGCGGCCACAAGTTTGATGCACCTTGACAGCTTGGCCGTGCCAAGCTTTTTGCTCTGAGTCAGCGCCTTTTTTGCTGGAAAGGTCGAGCCCTTCATACCCAACAGCGCTGCGGCTTGCTTGTCATCGCGAACCCCGCTGCCATCTAAGCGCAACATGCGCTCTACATGCGTTTGCAGGGTGACCATCACTTGCAACGGATGACGGTCCCCTCCAGCGAGCATCCGCTGAAGTTTTTCAACTGCCTCTGCAACGCGACCGCCATCAATTGCATCAGTCAGTTCCCATGGCGGCACGGCGCCGGCATTCCCAAGGTACGGCTCAAGGTCCTCGGCGCTGATTTCTTCGTTGCCAAAGGTAGCTTCGAGCACCGTCAAAATTCCTGCCAACCGACTGAGATCTTCGCCAAGTTGTTCAACGAGCACGCGTTTCGCTCCGCTACTCAAACACACAGCAGAGCCAGCGAGTTGATCGTCAACCCACATCGACCTCCCTTTGCCGCCTGGCAGGCCACAATCATGAATTTCACCGCCAGCGTCTTTGATTGCTTGGCTGAGTTTTTTGGGAAGCGGCGAGGTTCGGGTACCTGGGGCGACTGCCTTTTCCCAGATGAGTACCAGGGTTGACTCGGGAGCTGGATTCTCTAAATACGCAAGCACTGCAGCGAGTTCATCGGTTGAGAACCTGGCACAGTTTCGGGCAACAACGACTCGTGACCCGAACATCGACATCGTGGTGGCGGCCATGATCACCTGACTCATCGGGTACTCATCTCCGCTGAAGGTGTCGAGCAGTTCAGTACGATCACCCTCGCCAATGAGTCGGGTCACCAACTCGCTTGCGGCAGTGCCAAGCAGGACCTCATCGCTCCCTTTGAGGAGGTACACCGGAGAGTTCGCCGCTGTCGGATTTGGCATCACGAAGCTCGCAGCGCAGATTGGTCGCTGCTGTCTGGATCCTCCGAATGAGCTTGCAACAGCGCTGCCAGAATGTCGGCGGTTCTGCGAGCACCAACTACATCGTGAGCTCGCAGCACCCGACAGCCCTTGGCGATTCCCAAGGCATGTGCGGCATGGCTGGCCTGACGGCGGTCAGTGACCTCAGTACCGAGCAGCGCTCCTAGAAATCTCTTGTTTGAAGCCGAGAGAAAGGTTGCATAGCCAAGTGAGGCTAGGTGCTCGGAAGAACGCAATAACTCGAGCGACTGCGGCTCGGTTTTACCAAGATCCATGCCGTCATCAACCATGATTCGTTGGTGCGGGATTCCAGCCTCAAGCGCTGCCTCGGCGCGACCCTGAAGAAATGCCCGTACCTCTACCTGCAGATTCTCATAGACCGGTTCTGGATCAGGAATACGTGGGCCGAGGCGTATATGCGTGGCCACCACGCTGGCATCGAACTCTGCACAGATCGGCAGGTAGTCAGGGTGTGCAAATCCAGAAATGTCGTTTCCTACCGAAGCTCCGGCCGAGAGCGACTCGCGTAGAACCACAGGGTTCCAGGTATCTACCGAAATTGGCAGATCGAAACGAGAGCGGAGCGCCGCAATTGCGGGCACTACCCGCTCTAGTTCCTCCTCGGTTGAAACCTCGGGGCCTGGGCCAGCCTTGACTCCACCTACGTCAAGAAAATCTGCCCCGTCTCGAACAAGGCCATCGGCCTTTTCTAGGAATCCATCAAAATCGAAGTATTGCCCGCCATCAAAAAACGAGTCTGGGGTTCGGTTCAGGATTCCCATAACTAAAGCTCGGTAGGTGATGTCGAAGGAGTAAGCCGCTCCGAGCTCCAGAATCAT
>CAMDAT010000100.1 GCA_945888825.1 Bifidobacterium breve
GTACAGCGGTGGATTACCCAGTTCGGTGGTGCAGGGACTGAGGAGTTCCGAGCCGTAGCAACCTCGGGTGACGCTCGCCAAGGAACCGAAAGCTTCATCGCTGTTGGCTCGACCGACGGAGATATCGACCAGTCTGGGCCTCTGGCAAACAGCGGGAGCTCCGACGCAATGATCACCGCATTTGCAAGCGATGGCACGATTCGCTGGGCGACACAACTCGGCTCTGAGTTCGAGGACATAGCGACTGCAGTCACAGCAGACGGCGACAACATCTATGTGGCTGGAACTACACGCAGCGGCCTAAACACAGCTGGCGGAGCGGCTCAAGATGGCACAGCAGGCGGAGCGGCTCAAGATGGCGGAGCTGGCGCCCCTGGGCTGATCGGATTGGGCGACCTCAATGAAGAGATCGGCCCTGGAGGCGGGACTGACACGTTCTTGGCTTCTCTAGATGCCGAAACTGGAGAAGTTCGTTGGGTGACAAGAATGGGATCGGCAGCCGACGAGATCACCACCGGGCTGAGCACCACCGAGGGCGGTCTACTCGTGCTCTCTGGAACAACCGCCGGTCAAGTTGCAAGTACGCCACCTGCTGGCGGCATAGACGGATTCTTGCTGGCCTTCCAACTTCCAACTAGTGGTGGCGCAGCAGCAAGTTCAGTCTGATCACTCCGCCCACTGTTTCGCTGGAGTTACCGGAGCAAGAGTTCACAGTTGGTACTGTTCGCCCCATGGCTCACCCTCGCAAATTTCGTTTCGCAGCAGAACTTCACGGTCCCCTAGAGGGGATGACTTGGACAGACTCAGTCCGCTGGCTTGAAGACGCCGGTTACTGCACGCTATTTGTGCCGGATCACTTCACCGAGGGGCTCGGCCCAATCGCAGCTATGGCATCGGCCGCAGCCGTCACCACTGAGTTACTCGTTGGGCCGCTCGTGCTTGCAGCCGATTACCGCCACCCGGTGGTTCTTGCTCGAGAGCTTGCGTCCATCGACCAAATTTCGCAGGGACGACTCGAGCTTGGTCTTGGTGCCGGGTGGATGGCATCGGACTACAAGGGCTCGGGCATTCCCATGGATCCGCCAAAGGTGCGCGTTGACCGAATGATCGAAGTGGTCGCCATCTTGAAAGGGCTCTTTGCTCCCGGTGCATTTTCATTTTCCGGTGAGCACTTCACCATCACAGAACTTGAGGGTTCCCCAAAACCATTTCGACCCGAGGGTCCGCCTCTGCTGATTGGTGCGGGTGCCGCTCGCATGCTGCGATACGCCGGAGCAACTGCAGATATCGTCGGCATCAACCCATCGATTCACTCGGGCGAGATTGACTCCGCTGCGGCGCGCGATGCACAAGTGGACCGGATCGACCAGAAGGTGGCTTGGGTTCAACAAGGTGCCGGCGACCGCTTTGACGATCTGGAACTCAACGCCTGGCTTGCAGTGGCAAACATCACCGAGGACGCAGCCGGAATGGCCGAGTTGCTCGCTCCCGCATTCGAGGCCGATCCAGAGGCACTGTTGGACTCCCCAATGGTCATGCTCGGCACGATCGAACAACTCGCGGAACAAGTTGAGGCGCGCCGAGATCGCTGGGGCTACTCATATCACGTGATTCCAGGAGACTCCGCAAAAGAGTTTGCTCCGTTGGTTGCCCGCATGACTGGGAAGTAATTGTTGGCTCAGACCCGCATTGCACTCATTACTTGCACTGACGCATGGGAAAGCGATGATGACGCCCCGCTGTTAGTTCAAGCGCTAGCTGACCAACAGATCTTGGCCGAGCCTGCAATCTGGGATTCCCCAGAAGTCGACTGGAGCAGCTACACCGCGGCCGTTCTGCGATCTCCATGGGATTACACCGAGCGCCCCTCCGAGTTCTTGGCCGTGCTTGAACAGATTCAGCTCAGCACCAAGGTTCTTAACCCGCTCGCAGTACTTCGTTGGAATATCGATAAGCACTACTTGGCCGACCTCGCTCAGGCTGGCCTGTCGGTGGTACCTACCCAGTTCGTTTCTGATCTGAAGTCTTTCCAGGAGCAGGTGTTTCCTAGCGAGGGCAGATTTGTAGTCAAGCCAACTATTAGCTCGGGCTCTAGAAACACGGCGCAATATGGCCAATCTGAGCGAGCCGAGGCCAGAGCACACCTTGAACAGCTACTAGCTGCGGGCCATCAGGTCATGGTGCAGCCCTACATCGACTCCGTTGAGGATGTAGGTGAAACGGGAATGGTTTTCTTCTTGGACGAGTTCAGCCATGGCTTTCGCAAGGGAGCCTTGCTGACTCAAGGAAACGCCCAAGTCGCTGGGCTCTATGCCCCCGAGGCAATTACGCCTCGAGAGCCTTCCCCGGCGCAGCTTGAACTCGCCCACCGGGCGCTGCAAATAACCCGCGAGCGATGTGGAACAGCTTCACTGCTGTACGCCCGCGTCGATGTACTCGAGGGCAGCGACGGCCAGCCGCAACTGCTCGAACTCGAACTGACTGAGCCCTCGTACTTTCTGCGCACCGACGTTGCTAGCCCCGCTCGCGCCGCAGCCGCCTATGCGCGGGCACTAGCCTGACCACGCTTTCTCGCCGGCGCTCAGAATCCAATCAGTGCGCATGCGTTCACTACTCAATTGGAGCCACCTATGAGCAATCCCAGTGCTGCTAGCCCCGCTGCCGAAAATCCGGCAGATGACCTCGTGTTGTACACCTCTAAAGAAGGTGTTGCGACCATCACGATCAATGCGCCGGACCAAGGCAACTCTCTGAATGCCGCCATGCGCGATCAGCTCACCGATTGGTTTGAGTGGGCATCGGCAGATCTTGCAGTTCGGGCCGTAGTGCTCACCGGTGCTGGCGAACGGCACTTTTGCACCGGTGCAAATTTGGGCGGAGCCCAAAAGCCAGCGCCACCCCGCCCAGAGGGAGCACCAGAGCGCGCCATGGGTGATGCTTCGCGCATGATTAAGCGCGGCTGGCAACGCCTAGTCGCCTCAATTCTTGACTGCGAAAAACCAGTCATCGCGGCAGTGAACGGAACCGCTGCTGGCGGTGGTGCACATCTGGTGCTCGCCGCTGACTTAGTGGTGATGTCCGACACGGCGAAACTCGTTGAAGTGTTTGTGAAACGCGGCATTCTTCCGGATGCGGGCGGTGCATACTTGCTCCCCCGAATAGTTGGCCCACAGATTGCCAAGGAGCTGATGTTTCTTGCTGACAGCGTTCCAGCGGAGCGATGTGCGCAGCTAGGAATTGCCAACCGAGTTGTTCCAGCAGCGGAGCTGCACGAGGCTGTTGCTGCTCTTGCAGAGCGACTCGTGGCTTCGCCGACCAAAGCACTTGGACTGACCAAATGGCTCATCAATCGCTCGTTTGAATCAAGCCGTCAAACTGCGTTTGAGGAAGAAGCCATGGCGCAGGACTTGCTGACCGCCTCGGCTGATTTTGCCGAGGGACTTACGGCTTTCCGTGAGCGGCGATCACCCGAGTTCAAGGGCTGGTAAACGCAGGTCCTGTTCGCGAAACCGACCGCTTGGCCTTGTTGCGTTTGCGGTCGAACCCGGTGGCGTACTCGGGTCTCACACTTCTCAGTGGAGTCCGTCTGAAGCTCATCCGTCGTTCGCGCTCCAACAAGTCAAGCGGTCAATTTCACTACCTAAGCACCATGCTCCTCGCAGACTCAAAGGTCAAGAAGTTGACTTGTGATTCTCTTCTCATGCTCCGCTCACATGACATGGACTCGTCCGGTGGTCTACAACTAGGAGATGTCAGAACATGAGACCATCACCGTAGAACTCAGCGAACAGGGCGTTGCCACCGTCACGCTCAACCGCCCAGAGGTCCTGAACTCGTTCAATTCACAGATGGTGCATGAGCTCCATCAGCTCTGGCGAAGCATGCGCCACCAGGACGAGGTTCGCTGCATCGTGCTGACTGCTGCTGGTGATCGGGCATTCTGTACCGGCATTGACCGCACTGAACAGATCGATGACGGCCAAGGTGGGGCCCGGGCCGTAGCTGACCATGACGATGACCGTATCGCCGGGTTTGGATCCACACCCTTTCACTTTGATGATCCCGGAGAGTTGCTCGGCCCAAAGACGAACGACTTGTGGAAGCCTGTCATTGCAGCAGTCAATGGCATGGCCTGCGGTGGAGCCTTTTACATGCTTGGCGAGTGCGATATTTTGCTCGCTGCCGAGCACGCTACGTTCTTTGATCCTCATGTGACCTTTGGAATGACGGCCACCTTTGAGCCACTGCACCTCTTACACAAAATGCCTTTTGGGGAATTGGTCCGCATGTCGTTAGTGGGTAGCCATGAGCGCATTTCGGCTGCGCATGCTGAGCGCATCGGTCTGGTTTCTGAGGTAGTCCCGGGAGCCGACCTGCTGAGTACGGCTCAAGCACTTGCTGCAGTGATCGCCTCTGCTCCACAACGAGCCGTGCAGGGCACCCTACGTTCGTTGTGGGCGGGCCTTGAACTCACTCGCAGTCAGGCGCTAGCGCAAGGTTGGGCATTCATTGGCCTAGGGAACGACGACGAGTCCATAGCCGATGGCCAACGCAAGTTCTCCTCTGGTGAGCGCATCACTCCGCGGATCCGCTAGTGGGCGTTGAGCTTGCGGTGAATCGATCGGTTCTGCTTGTACATCGAGCGGAACGCCTTGTAGAGACGGTCGTATTCTTTGCGATTCGCTGGGTTAGGCGTGTGAACTTCAACCACCTTCACCTTGGCACCAAGGTCGCTCACATCGATTGCACCAAGCGCTACTCCCGCTAGCAACGCTGCACCGCGAGCGTTCGCCCGAATTGGATTCTCAACTCGGCGAATCGGTCGATTCATCACATCTGCGTGGATCTGAGCCCAGACCGGCGACACTCCACCGCCGCCCACCACATTGATCCAAGGAAATGGGCGATCGGTGAACTTTTCAACTGCCTCAAGCAGCCAACGCGAGTTGAAGGCCACGCCCTCGAGTACTGCTCGAACCATATCGGCGCGATCGTTGCGCAGAGACAGGTTGTGCCACCCACCGCGAATGGTGTGGTCATCTACTGGTGTCCGCTCCCCATTCAACCATGGCGTAAAGATCACGCCGTTTGAGCCCGGCTCGGTAGAGGCCGCTAGACGGTCAATTCGAATAAAGACATCTTCCGGCGCAATCTCGTTAGAGAGTTCGTCTTGAGGAAAGAGCACCTGATCTCGCAACCAGTTCAGACATGCACCGGCGGTCTCTTGCTCATCGGCTACGAAGTAACGACCAGGCAGCGGGCTCGGGAGCGACGCCACGCCACGCATAACGTCAGTCTTCTTGAACGGCACATGACAAGACAGCCAAGAAGAAGTGCCCAAGTACAGATGCCCCTCGTAGTCCTGAACTGCACCTGAACCAACGGCCGCAGACTGCACATCAGGAGTTCCCCCAATGACTGGAATACCTGCAGACACACCGAGTTCTTGCGCAGCATCTTCGGTGAGGTTCCCAACAAATGAGGTGGCTGGAATCAGGTCTGGCATCCACTCACGTTTGAGGCCCGCTAGCGCCAGCAGTTCGGGGCTGTACCTGACGTTTCCAAGATCTCGATTATCGGTCACCCAAGTCATGACGATGGAGTCATAGGTCGCAGCACGTACCCCGGTGAGCTTCAGGTTGAGCCAATCCTTTGGCTCCAGATACATGTCCGTTCGGTCATTCAGCTCTGGCTTGGTACGGCGCAGCCAGTGGATGTGGGCAATTGGGTCCTTTCCTGAAAGCGATGGCACCCCGCCAGTCAGACTGATCCAGCGCCGAAGCTTGCGTGGGTCATATCCCTGCACCTTGATTGGCCCGCCGACCAATTTGGCAATATCGGTGGCACCGCGGGAGTCCATCCAAATGACCGAATCGCAGACGGGCTCACCTTGTGCATCAATGGCTACTGTGCCCGACCATTGCGAGGTCACCGAGATGGCCGCAAAGCCCTGTTCGGGGACAGCCCCGCGCTCGCGCAGGCGCTTCATGCCTGCCACAATTCCCGCCCACCAGTCCGCCGGTCGCTGCTCTGCCCCGCCGTGATCGGACAGCTTGAGTTCTACGGGTTCAAACTCGCCATCTATGTAATCACCTTCAACAGTGAACACTGCTGTCTTCGGTCCCGAGGTACCAAGGTCAATGGTCAGGACGTACTCACTCATAGTTCCCCTTTAGAAAAGCGGTCTTTGGACGGCTGAACAGCCAAGAACCCTAGCGGCGGAAGGCCCGGCAGGCGGAGTTGAGTTTTTTTATTACATTTTAGGTTGTTTCAGTACATATGATGATGAAAGACTACCTCTCGTACCAATTGGCTGAACTCCTCCACAGTGAATCTCGGCCCCGTTGCCTTCTAGCAGGAGCAAAACATGTTTTTATCCAGCAGATCGCTCAGCAGAACGACTGCGAGGCGATCGCAGAGCAGCCCTGATGCATCAGGCCATCAAACCAAAGAGCGGACCCTGTTGTTGCTCGTGCTTCTCTCCGTCCTTCTTGCAGCTCAACTCAGCGGGTGTGGCACTCAACAAGACACAAGCAACTCAGGGTCAATCCAAGACCTGCCAACTGCCCCGCCGCCAACTACCCGCTCGGGCCTTGCCCAGCAGTCAAAATCCAAACCGCCTAACCGGGCAGCACAACCCTCAGCACAGGCCACTCCTCAAATAGCAGCGAAGCCACCTTTAGGAGCTGGAGCGTTTCCTCAGCAGGCAGCGGAACCTGCCGAGTCATATGGGGCGGAACAACTACTCGTGGCGCAGCTCCTCGTTCGCTACAGCCAGATCGTCACTGACCTGGCCGAGCATCCCGATCTTGCCTCCGACCCGCTCTCAGAACAGCGAGTTCGTTTGGATGCCTTAGTCCCCCCGCAGAGCACACTCTCGGTCGATGTGCTCAGTCAGCTGGTGCTCAGCCCTGCAGCAGATCTCACCAGGGTGATCCCAGCCTCCACTGGGCTGAGCTACAGCTACCGGCCCCTCAAGGTCAGTTCCAGTACGGATGGGCTGATTAGTTTCACTTGGTGCGGCTACTCGCCGGGTGTTCGTGTTACTCAAACCTCGGGCGAAGTCCTCGACGACTCGGTAGCTCAGCTTCAGGGCACTGGTTCGGTTCGTGCTGTTGGGTCTGACTGGGTAATTGACTCTCTAGATCATCTCGAGGTCACTGTGCTGCCACCTGGGTCGACAGATCCATGCCCCACTCCTAGGACTGCGGAGACCAAGCCATGAGCACCCCATGGAGAACTCGAATCCGTAGCTTTGTCCTGCTCCTTGTGGCTAGTTCGTTGGTCGTTAGCTTTGGTCTAGGCCCAGGTCAGCCTGTGGCTGCCGAGAGCCAAGGCTCCGCCAGCTCCAGACTGATCGGACGGGGCGACATCGTTACTTCGATTCTGTATCAGATCAGCTCAGGTGGTCGGCCTCGACGTAGCTCCGGCAACGCTGCGCCGCCGAGATGCAGATGGATCACCTTTACTGATGCGCAGATTGAGTTTCTGATTGCAATCATGGCCCCACATCGGAGCGATCCGAGTGTTCAACCGCTGTTGAACACGCTGCAAACCTTTCTCGGCACAGCGGAACTCGGCAATTTAAATCTTCAGGGCCACATCTGCGACGGGCGCAACGTCGCGTTTCGGGCCATTCCAAGAAGCGCAAACCTAGATACCCAGACACTGCTCAACCGGCAGATGATCACGCGGCTACCCCCGCCAAGCCCAGTACAGAGCCCACCCGAAGGAGTTGTAGTCCCGGTTCGTGAACCTGTCTTCGTATCCATCTCTGATCAAGGCTGGCAACCCGTAGAAGCCACTCTCAGCCTGAATGGGCTCAATGTGGAGGTACGAGCCGAGCCAGTCTCTCTTCGCATCTTTAGCGGCGAACCCACGGCCCAGATTCAGATCTGCGCCGGCCAAGGCGCTCGATACAACCCTTTCTCAGCGCTCACACCTGCGCAGCAGGCGGCTGCAAACAACTCCTGTGTGCTGCGCTATGAACGTGCCACACAACGCTCTGCAGCTTTACAAGAGGCATCACCCGACCCCTCTGTTCCTGCTGCGTGGCTCGGTACAGTCACCGTTGTCTGGCTGGCGCACTGGCGAGTAGGAGGGGGTCCGTGGCGAAGTCTGGGAGAGATTCCGCGTACTCGACTCATTGAGCGAGCCACTCGAGAAGTCCGAACAGCAATCGAGTCTGGTGGCTAAAAAGCCGGACAGATTCGAATTGCCCTTGGCCTACTCAAAGGACCTTCCCCACTCACGCAACATATCCAAGTAGTTCTCGGGACTATCTGGGGCAGGTTGGCCGGGGGCGTAGGCAACGTGATGCAACTGCCCACTAAAGGCAAACCCGCCGTGGCGAACAAACACGGGCCAACTCACGGGTGAGCGACGGTCAATGCCAATATCAATTCCTTGGAATGGGGCCATGGCCATGAGCAATCGATAGCCCTCCCCAGTGGCCACCTCTTGGCCATCCACAGCAAGTGCCAGATTCCACAAGTTGTTGCCCGGGCAGGTGATGCGCAGCTCAAGCTGGTGTTCCCCAGGCTCAATGACTGGCCCACGCAGTTCACGCTCAAGGCCGTAACCGTTGTGTACCGCGACGAGTTCACCAGTGACATCTAGGTACATGCAGTACCCTCCGCCCTGATCCCCGTGTGAAACCAACATGCCAGCGTCTCCGGTACGAACCGTGACCGAAGCGGAAATAGACACGTCCCGCCACAAGATCAACCGCTGTGACCTCCAGCGGTCAAGTGACGGCGTCTTTGGATAGAGCACTACTGCCTCGTCGTAGCGTTGTGTCCATGGAGGCCTGAGCAAGTAGCGGTAACCCGTGCCCTCGTCCAGCGGAAAAATCTGATTCTTCCAAGCAGCCTCATCCCAAGCCGCAGTGAGTTCAGCTAGTAACTCGGGGCGTTGCGCTGCAAGGTCATGAAGCTGCGCGGGATCAGCTGCTGTGTCAAAGAGTTCCCAAAGTTCTTCTGAATACGAACTGCGCGGTGCATGTCGAGTTACTGCCTCCCAGCCATCTCTGCGAAAGGCACGGTGTCCCTCATTTTCGATAATCAGATCGGCTTGACGGCCTGCTGCAGTCGAGTCGAACAGTGTTGCGCTCAGATTCTCGCCATCTAAGGCAAGCACGGGCTCGCCGCGCCACCTCGCTGGCCTCTCGATTCCTGTCAGTTCCAACACCGTCGGGAGTAAATCGGACACGTGCATGAACTGTTCACGGAGCTGCCCTGCCGGGACTCCACCCGCTGGCCAAGAAACCACAAACGGCACCGAATGCCCGCCTCGGTGAGCGTTGATCTTGTAGAGCCGAAACGGAGTGTTCGAGACCATGGCCCAACCGCGCGGATAGTGCGGCATGGTGGTTGGCCCGCCCATCTGATCGATACGGGCTAGGTCCTCTTCGAAAGGCTCCTCGATGCCGCTGCGGCCAAA
>CAMDAT010000101.1 GCA_945888825.1 Bifidobacterium breve
CTGGAGCGCTCGATAGTCCGAGCAAAAACTCGTAGCTGCTTTCTGACTAGCTCGCTGGAGTTGGAGCATCAGCAGGTGCAGCGGGCGCTCGTCCGCTGCTCGCCGCGGCAGCAATTGCCATACCGAGCAGGGAGACCAGAACAATCACCCAGGAGGCGCGCTGTAGCCCAGCGGTGAAATCCAGATCCTGCGTGGTGGTGCTCCCTGAGGAGGGAACTGAAACGGCCATACTGGCGAGTGCAACACCCGCTGCCACACCCACGTTGCGCAGCGAAGTCAACAAACCCGAGGCAACCCCAGCGTCGACATCTGGAACCGCAGTCATGGCCGCAGTGGTGGACACGTTGTAGGCAAGGCCTTGGCCGATACCGGACAGCGCCATGGCCACAATCACAAGAGCAATTGTGCCGCTAGTTCCTAGCTGCGTCAGTGCGACAAAGGAGACAGCAATCAGAAACATTCCCAGCATCATCGGTGCTCGCATACCAGCGAACTTCACGACCCGACCCGTCAGGGCACCCATGATGGCGAAGGGAACGGAGTAGGCCAAGAACACAATCCCTGTCATGGCGGCAGACAAATTGCGTACATCTTGAAGCCAAAAGGTCATCAAGATATTGATTGCTCCGAAACCCCAATTAGCTAAGAAGGCAACCGCAACTGGGGGACGATACGCACGGGCATGCACAATCGCCGCCGCAATAAGTGGTTGGGCCGAGAATCGCTGCTGCAACACAAATACGCCAAACAGCGCAACACCGAATGCAAGCGGCCCAAGCACCCAGGGGCTCTGCCACCCCTTCATTCCAGCCTCTTGTAACCCATAAATCACACAGGTGACCGATGCAGTTGCGAGCAGGGCTCCGACTAGGTCAATGGGTCGCTTATCCCCGAATGATTCGGGGACGTAGCGAAGGATCATGAGGAGCGCAGCGAGCAGGACGGGAAGGTTGAGCGCAAAGAACCAGCGCCAACCAAGTGTCGCAACTAACAGTCCGCCCACCACCGGAGCGGCTGCAGCAGCGGTGCTTCCAATGGCACTCCACATGCCAATCCCCCAGGCCCGACGGTCGCCAGTGAACGAAGTACTGACAACCGAGAGAGAGGCCGTCATAAAGAGCGCCGTTGCGAAGCCTTGAATCACGCGAGCGATAATCAGCACATTGAAAACAGGAGCAGTGGCAGCAAGCAGTGTGCCGACCGAGAACACCAGCACACCAATCACCAACATCCGCTTGCGTCCATAGAGATCAGCAGCCCGGCCAGAAACCAACAGCGGTCCCGCCGCTCCCAACGCGAATGCGTTGATCACCCACCCCGTGCTACTCGCCGGAACATCTAGCTCACTGCCAATGTCGGGTAGCGCAACCGCTACGCCAGAAAAGTCGATGCTGAGCACCACAAGCGGCAGGGCAACAGCTATCAAGATGGCAGTGGTGCTCCGACTCGACACAGTGATGAAGAGTAGAACAGGAGCCGAGGCTAAACAGTCGCCACGCACAGAACAGCACTGGCACACTAAAAGCCATGACCACCGACAGGAATGCGCTCAGGAGCAGAAATAGATGAAGGCCGACCCCATATCAAGGCGGCCCCACATGAACGCCGCCCCCACATGAAGGAATTCTCACAGGCTGAAGCTGAGCAAGTCCTGAGTCTGGCACCCTCACCTCCGAGCGACCTCGGGTTGTTCAGCTCAAATACCCTCTTTGGGCAGCCGGGCATTTATCCGGATGGCCCACCCATGCAACCCGCTGTTGGCCCGCCCCTAGACCAAGAGCAGGCCACTGCGAGGCTGGCCGACCTTCTTCCGCCAGAAATTGCCGGCGATACGATCAAATTGTTTGCTGACCCCGAACTGCAAGCTCGAGTCCCCGACCCAAGCGTTCGCGCAGCGCTGCTATTGCTCAGCGGTGGGCCAGCGCAGGCACTGCTCGATGCATTCCTGCAAGGTGAGACCGAGGTACTTCGTCTTGGCGTGGGCATTCCCGATGGAGAGGGGCGCGTCATCGGGTTTGAGGTTGAGGAGTCTGAGCAGTCCCGGCGTGTGCTCAATACTCGTTACGAGTCGGAACACCCAGCGTTCATCGCACCCTCGCTAGCGCACGCACTTTGTCATCACGGAGATCGCGCTAGCAACGCAGAAGAAGCAACCCTTCACGGCATATTGGGCGCAGTTCATGCTTGGCTCTTAGCTAGCAACCCTTCACTCAGCGCCGCAAGGACTGAACTTTCACGTCGGCAAGCCTCGCTCACCATCACTCTGTTGAATGCTCGAAGCCCCGGTTCTTGGTTGGCCTCGGTGCGTTGCCCAGAAGGGCCCGGCACCATCCCAGAAGGTAATCCGATTCTGCAATGCCCAGACTTATGGAGCATTCCCTTTACTTCTCGTGCCGATTCAGATTGTGACCTCTCTCTGCCTGTGCCCGTACAACAAGCCTTGGCCTGCTTGGCCTCAGAGTCCGCTGCTTCAGTACCTGAGCACTACTCAGACTCACTCGGCGAGTGGCTCACAGCGAACCTAGGTCGGGGCAGGTTCTTTGGCGCAGTCCCACGCGCCCAAGCCGGCTGGGCGCTCGGCTTACTCAACCGGGGAGGCACCCCCGAGCCCACGAACAACGAGAAGTGATTCGATCTTCTAACATGGGGATCCCATGGCAAAGCGTAAGCGTCGTTCTACTCTCCCCGAACCGCAGTCACCTCCTGTCATTGCCGGCTTGATCGGCCCTATGAGGACAGTTCCAGCTGGAATTGCTCGTCCCGATTACGCGGCCACCGGCGAGCCATCAACTCGCGCTAGCCGCGCCATCCGCACCGCAGATGAGATTGAGGCCATGCGTGTAGCGGGCCGAGTTGCCGCTGAGGCTCTGATTGAGGTGGGACGCCATGTTCGACCAGGAATCACTCACGATGAGCTTGACCGCATTGGGCATGAATTCATGGTCGCTGCTGGCTCGTATCCCTCAACGCTCAACTACCGGGGGTTTCCTAAGTCTCTGTGTACCTCGGCAAACGAAATTGTTTGTCACGGAATCCCCGATTCTCGCAAACTCGCAGACGGAGACATTGTCAACATTGACGTCACCGCTTACATAGAGGGAGTGCACGGAGATACCTCTTGCAACTTCTTGGTGGGCGAGGTTGACGATCGCTCTGCCCAACTCGTTCGCCAAACTAGGGCTGCGATGCACGCAGGTATTTCGGTGGTCAAGCCGAATGCTCGCGTGTATGAGATCGGCCGAGCGATCGAACAATCAGTGGCCGAGTTCAACTACGGAGTCGTACGCGAGTTCATTGGTCATGGCATTGGCGATCAGTTCCATACCAGCCTGCAAATTCCTCACTATTACGATCCTCACAACGACACCGTGCTGCTGCCGGGGATGACCTTCACCGTCGAACCGATGATCAATCTGGGATCGAACCGGCTCGAGATGTGGGATGACGGTTGGACCGTTTCCACTCGAGACATGCAGCGATCGGCTCAGTTTGAACACACGGTTTTAGTCACCGAGTCTGGCTACGAACTGCTCACCATTCCAGCCCAAGGCCCACCGGCAGATGTGCTGTTTGCTGACGTCAAACTAGGCCTGCAGCCCGCCCCCTAAGGGCGGCTTTGGCCACAGCTCCCATCCCGCTTCCCCTGCCAACTACTCGCACTTGCACAGGAGAAGTCTGTGAGCCGTACCCCTGCGCCGTCGCGGCCCACTGCGCTGCGGTACTCCAATGCTGCTGCAGCAATCATCGCCCGACTCATCCACTATCGCTCTCGTGTGGAACAGTCATCGCTAGCTCGACGCGTACTGTCTCGACGGTTGCTGGTGCTCGTGGTGGCACTCACGGTTGGTTGGCAAGTCACGAGTCAGCTGAATGCAGCCCAACGAGCGCAGCATTCTTGGGGGAACAGCACTGCAGTAATCATGGCTGCTCGATCGCTCAAGGCAGGCGAGCTCATTGACTCAGCGTCGGTTCGAATCGAACAGATTCCGACACGGTTCCTGCCCGATGGCGCGCTAGTCGAACTGCCACTGAACTCTCGGGTCAGGGTTGCAGTCAGCGAAGGCGAGATTCTGTTAGCGGGTCGTGTCTCGGCGGTTGGTGCAGGAGCTCTGAGTGCAACGCTGACAACTGAGACCCAAGCTGTGACGCTCTCGCTTGGTGAGGCCCCAGCCCCTGTTCAGGTCGGTGACATCGTGGATGTCATCTCGGTGAGTACTGCTTCGACACGCCTTGAGTACAGCTCGCTTCAAGGAGATGAGATCGAAACTGAGAGGGTGGCCACCGCTGCTCAGGTCATTCAGGTCACTCAAGGTCAGGCCACTCTTGCTGTGCGGAGGGAGCAGGTAGATGCACTCGTGAGAGCGGCTTCTACGGTTCCGATCAGCCTAGTAATCCTGAGCTAGGACTCCACTGGCTAGGACTCCACTGGCTAGGGCGCCACTGGCTAGGGCGCCAGTTCTCCTTATGCTCCTGAGAGCGAAACATCTTGGATGACCAAGGAACATGCCCCGTCGCCACCGCGCAACCATTCAAAGTCTCCGCCGACTTCTGAAATATCAAGCAGGAGTCGTTGAAGCGTTGATGCCAATGTGAGTTCTCGCACCGGCTCGGCGAGCGACCCGTTTCGAATCATCAGGCCATCTGCGCCTACTGAGAAGTCACCCGAGATGGTGTTCACCCCCGAGTGCATCCCGGACAGGCTATTGACATAGAGGCCTAAGTCTATTGAGGACACCAACTCCTCAAAGCTGCGAGTCCCCGGCTGCATCACAAGCAGTTGTGCACCAACGCCCGGCAGACTTCGTGTGCCCCGCACTGCTGAACCCGTAGAGGCCGACCCGCTGCGCCGACCCGAATAAGAATCCTGAAGGAATCCTTGCAGCACACCGTCGGAGATCAGCAGATTGGACCGACATGCAAGCCCTTCTCCGTCTACCTCTTCAGCACCAATTGACTCTGATCGAGTTGGGTCATCGATCAGCGAGAGCAGCGATGATGCAATCTGCTCACCTAGACGTTCACCGAACGGCGAGCGCCCCTTCAGAACGGACTCCCCCGACAACATTCCCGAGACAATGCCCATCAACGAGATTGCCAAGCGAGGCTCTAACAGAATGGTCATGCGAGCAGAAGGTGGCTTGACGGCGCCAAGCAGTCGGGTGGCTCGATCAACTGCCTCGGCCGTTGCATGGTCAAGGTCTAGCGACTCTGGGACCCGCCCCGAGTCGTAGCCGAATCCAGTCTGAGTTTCTTCGCCCACGCGGGCTAATGGCTGTGTAGAGATGGAGCAGGAGGCACCGCGATCTACAGCTTCAATTCCCGCTGTTGACAAAATCACCGACTCACCCCACGCATCGCCATAGGCAGTGGACCGGATCCCCGTGATACGAGAATCTGCGGCAAGCACCCTTTGTTCAAGCTCTAAGGCAAGGGCAATCTTTCTGTCGACCGGAAAGGCAACTACCGAATCCGACCACCCATTTTGAGCAACAACCGCTACTCCGTCAGGCTGGGCAAGGCCGTTCCACTCGTCAGGTTCGGCAAACTCAAGGTTGTCTCGTGCTTCACGCAGTGTCTCGAGCAACACCGTTGGATCCAGACTGCCGCAATGTGCAAAGCCCAGTCGGCCGTCGCGAATGATGCGGATTCCAGCACCCGATGAATCCGCTGAGGTGAGCGACTCAACTTCTCCCTCATAGACTTTGACGGTGGTTGAACTTGCTCGGCTCAGCAGCACTTCGACCTGTTCCGCGCCTGTGGCCTGCTCAAGCACCGACGCAGCAAGCGCCAACAAATCTTCGGAGTGGCCAGACTGCGGCGTAGACACTGTTGCGGTCACTGTCCGGACATCGTCACATCTGCAATGGCCAAGGTCAGGCCAGTTGATTCCCAGGGGAAATACGTCAGGTCCGACCCGATAGCAACCACATCGCCGAGCATTCGCTGGAGAGTCGACCCGATGGTTACTTCTCGGATTCCCTCGGCAAGTTCACCGCCCCGAATACGTACGCCATCAGCGCCCACTGACAAGTCACCCGAAACTGGGTTGACTCCGGAGTGAAGCCCCGCAATGTCATGTACCAAGAAACCGTCTCCGACCTGCGAAATAATCTCTTCTGCGGAGAGGTCCCCCGGCATCAGCTTGATGACATGTGGCCCCACTCCGGGCGCCGCACGGTGACTCCCTCGCTGCGCTGACCCTGTGGAGTTCGTTCCGGCAACCCTTGCGGTGTACGCGTTATGCATGTAACCCGACAGCACGCCAGCATCAATGAGCGGGACTCGTCTGCAAGCTAGGCCCTCTCCGTCGGTATCAGATGCTGTCGGGCTGAGTGGATCGGTTGCATCGTCGAACATGGTCAAACTCGTTGCCGCAATTTCTTCTCCGACTCGGCCCGCAAACGGCGATCGCCCACGAATCACGGACTCGCCAGAGAGCATCTCTGCAATCAGACTGAGGAACTGCGAAGTGACGTAGGGGTGCAGCACAACGGTCAGGCGCTCGCTCGGTGCCTTGGTTGCGCCCAGCAGTCGCACGCAGCGTTCAACTGCCTCTTGTGCAGCAGAGGGCAGATCCAAATCTTCCAGGGCACGGCCTACCGAAAACCCAAAACCAGTGGTGGTGTCTTCCTCGTCTCCAGCTAACGCATAGACCCCTAGATATACCGAGGTTTCTGCGCTTGAGCGTCTGATCCCAGTGGTGGATGCAAGGGCTGTAGCCATCACAGAATCGGCATAATCCGCAGACTCAATGCCAAAAATTCTTGAGTCGCCTGCTCGGACCTGCGCCTCGAGTTCGATTGCCAAGCGAATCTTCTCTTCGGTGTCAGCATGCACGAGCCGCTCATCGAAGAGTGACAATTCCTCGGGCGCCACCCCGTCAGGTTCTGCTAGGCCCGCATTAGGATCTACTGAACCGAAGCTGGCATTGTCGCGAGCCTCTGCAAGACACTCTTTGAGCGCAGTGTCATCAAGCACTCCGGCCCAAGAAAGTCCCTGCTTTCCTTGCGAGATGATCCGGATTCCGACGCCTGCAGAGTCGGCTGAGACGAAATGCTCAACCGCTCCTTCAAAGGCACGAACCTCGGTATCTCGGCTCCATGCCACCACTGCTTCAACCTGCTCGCCGGGCTCTGCCATGGCAACAATACGATCGGCAATCTGTTGCAGTTCCTCTGGGTTCACGCTGCGGTTCCACCGATGGTGAGGCCACTCGCAACTCGAAGCGTGGGCACACCATCCCCGACAGGAACCCCTTGGCCGTCTTTGCCGCAGGTTCCGGGCCCACCCATTGCAAAATCGTTTCCGACTGCATCAATTGAGGTGAGCACTCCAGGACCGTTACCAATGAGGTTGCCTTCACGCAGCGGTTCGGTGATCCGACCACCCTCAATGAGGTAGGCCTCGGTCATGCCGAAGACAAAATCGCCCGTGGCGGTGTTGACCTGACCGCCACCAAGATGCGAGATGTACACACCTGATTCAGTGTCAGAGAGAATTTGGTCAGGTGTTGAGGTACCTCCGAGAAGGTAGGTGTTCGTCATGCGCACCATGGGCAAGTGCTGATAGCTCTGACGTCGGCCGTTACCCGAGGATGCCCTCCCTTCGGCCCGGGCCCGAAGGCCATCCCACATGTAATCGACCAGAATGCCGTCTTGAATCAGCACGTTTCGTTGGGCCGGGCGGCCTTCGTCGTCGATGGCGAAGCATCCCCACTCGCCGCCCATAGTGCCGTCGTCAACCAACGTCACGAGCGAGGAAGCAACTTGCTCCCCAAGCCTTCCGGCGAAAACCGAAGCACCCTTACCGACTAGGTCAGCCTCGAGCCCATGGCCGCAAGCTTCATGGAACATGACTCCCCCGCCGCCCGGGCCGATCACCACAGTCATCTCGCCTGAGGGTGCTGGCCGTGCTGCCAACTTCGTGATCGCTCGTTGCGCTGCAGTGCGAGCAAGATCCCCTACCTCGTAGGTGTCAAACAACTCAAAGCCCACCGTTCGGCCGATGGACTCACGGCCAGTCTGCATACCGGTGTCTCCCGAGGCCACAGCCGAGATTGAGAACAGCGTTTTCACCTGCTCATCGGTGCCGAGTGTGCCATCGGTGTTGGCCACCAAAATTCGGCGATGAGAATCTGCGTAGCGGGCCGAGACCTGCGTAATGGCTGCGCCTTCGGCCCTTGCCATCTCATTAGCCATCAAGAGCAGCTCGACCTTTTTGGCCTTTGGCACATCCCCCGGCATGATTCGCACCAGATTGGGTCGCTGAGCATTGACGCGGTCAAGGTCAACAATGGTGGTCCCTGTTCCTGACCCACGAGCCGCCGAAGCAGCAGTCTCGGCAGCAGCGATCAGCCCGGCCTCAGACAAGTCCGAGGTGTGAGCAAAACCCGTGGACTCACCGACAACTACTCGGATTCCCGCCCCGCGATCTCTACCCGAGGTGAGTTCCTCGATGCGACCATCGTCAAGTAGAGCCGAGGAGGAACGCTTCTCTTCGGCAAAAATCTCTGCGAAATCGGCGCCACGAGAAGCAGCGGCCGCTAGCACTCTCTGGATAGTTGACTCTTCGAGCATCGGTGGGTCCTCCTAGATTAAGGATCTGTAGAACAGGGCACGGCGAAGATGGATGTGCCTCGGCGCTACTAAGTGTTTACTGTATCGGTTGTGCCTGTACGTCCCGGCCTGTCGGCCTCTGTAGAACTCACTGTCTCTGAAAGCGATACTGCTATCGCTTTTCGCTCTGGGGATGTGCCTGTTTTGGCGACTCCGCGGATCATTGCTCTGCTCGAAGAAGCCGCTGTTCTTGCCGTGCATAGCGAACTTGAACCTGGTTCTTCAACGGTAGGCGTTCGAGTTCAAATAGAACACATCTCACCAACGGCCGTAGGCGGACAGATCACGGCCGAAGCTCATCTAGAAAAAGTTGAGGGGCGGAGACTCATCTTTCACGTCTCAGCCCGCGACGAGCGCGGTCTTATTGCTGCAGGCAAAGTCACGCGGGTTCTGATCAACATAGAGCGGTTCTTAGAAAAAACTCGCTAGCTGCCAGCGCCGTTCCTCCACCGGACTGGCACGTCTGCCTGCAGACTCCTGAACTAGGCAGAGTCCTGAAGTAGGTAGAGTCCTGATCCATATGGACGAGGTGGAGCGCGAGGAGGCACTGCTAGAAATCGATGGCACGCGCCTTGCCGCACAACTACCCCAGAACAATTGGCGAAGCGTCCTAGTTCGTTTCCTGATCAGCTTTGCTTTCCTCAGCCTGCTGTTCTGGCGCCTGCCCGATGTATCACTCGGAGACGTCATCCCAGAGATCAGCAGTGCTGCGGTGATTTGGGTACTCGTCGCAGTT
>CAMDAT010000102.1 GCA_945888825.1 Bifidobacterium breve
CTATGTGAACGTGCCCAGCGAATCAGGTCTTCAACTCGTCCTGTCAGGAAGTTGTGCTCCAAGCCAGCCAATCCATCGGCTTGGACATTGGCAACGATTCCCATTAGGCCACCTCTCGCACTTCGTCATCTGAAGAAACCTGATCGGCTTCTCGACCAACTGCACCAACTCGGCGGATGGTGGTTTCGGTTGTTCGATCGCTAGCGAGCAGCAAGCTAGAGCGACGCAGGTGTTTCACTGGTCCCCAATCCAAAGCCCCGTTGCTAATCAGGTACAAGAAGGACTCAAACACTGCCGCAGAGAAGATCAGAATTACTGCAAGGCCATACCCGCCCAATTCTTGGTACACCATCGTAAATGGGTAGAAGAAGATGATCTCAATGTCGAAGACAATGAAGATCATGGCGATGAGGTAGAAGCGGACAGGGAAACGCTCTGGTGGTTCTTCCACGTCAACGATTCCGCACTCATATGCCATCACCTTCGCAGCCGTGGGCCGCGCTGGCATCAGGATCTTTGATGTCAACAAACTGATCGCGCCAAAACCGGCAGTCAGAAGTAACAGCGCAATCAAAGGCAGGTACTGCGCCATCTCAGCTGGCCTTTCCGTCCCAAGCAGCACGCATGGCAGCGGACTTCTTGTCACGGGTGTGCAGCATCCAACAGAACACAAAGAACAAGATTCCGCTGAACAAGGCAAAGAGTGCCGGAATGACTCGCTTGTTGCCAAGGTTACGCTCAAGAATCACAGTGATCGTAGAGGCCGTCGTATCGATCTCGGCCGGCGGAGGCGCCTCACCTGGAGCGACTACTACCTCGCCATTCTTTTGAATCGTGATTGCTGCATACAAGGTTGGGTTCTTAATCTGCAGAGTCGTTTCAATTCTTTGAATGACTTGCTGCACCAGCGAGCGTTCGCCATCGATGGTTTCTGGCTCGGCTGCTGTCTTGCCACCATAAAAAAACACGTCTTTGACGGTGTAATCCGAAGCCGAGGTGTCAGTACCGAATACTTGCGCAGCAGCGACCGCAGCATCAGATGAAGCAATAGCTTCACCGCGGCGCGAGTCGGACTCTGCCAGAATCCGCCAACCACCAAGTTGAGTGTCGAGTTCAGTCTTGAGTTCTGGAACCAATGTAACTACTTGGGTGAGAGACCTAGGCGTAAAGCCTTCACCCTCGGTTGACTCAATCTGAGCTCTCACCTCTGGATTGTTTAACTCAAAAGTAGTGAGGAGTTCTTGTGCAGACTGCACTTGCCCTGCTGAAGCATCCGTATTGGGAAGTCTGTCGACATTCTCGGTGACGGTGGCAGCGTTTCGGTCGAAGTTGATCTCTTTTGCGGTCCATGTCGGCGAGAGGCCAACCATTCCGATTCCGTAGATCGTCCAGAAGATACCAAGAGAAAAACACCAGCCTGCGAGACCGGCCACGGTGATGAGGAACCCCGTTCGGATTCCTGTGTTCGTAGCATTGAGGAGGTACACCGACCCAACGAGTACCCCAACCGAGACCATGACCACCAGCACGCCACGGATAGTTGGATCAAAGGCAATAGCGGCAAGTAGATACCCCGTACTTGATGACATATTTAGCTCCAGAGTCCTTACTGCTGACCGACGAAGGTCGGCGAAGATTCAGTTCCTGCTACTGGTGACTTCACGGCGGAATCGTTGGACAAGTTTCGTTCGTACGTAATGACTGCCCAGACCTGTTCTGCTTTGAGCATGCCGAACTCACCCTTATCGGGAATCCCTTGCTCTGCTTGACCAGTATTGGGGTTTGCACCGAAAGCTGGCATCTGCGGATTGCCTTGCTTGCGTGAGAAATAGCCTGCTCCGGGCTTCATACCGTTCCAAATCAGATCAAAGTGCTGCTGCTCTGTGGAGATGTCCTGAATGCCCTCTAGGTTTGGCCCGAGTGCACCCTTCTGTAGCCGTGCGAATGGCTGCCAGGCTTGACCGTAGCTGGCGCCTGCCACGTGGCAACGTGCACAGGAGTACGAACCCGCTGCAATCTCTTGATTATTAAAGATGATCTCGCCGAGAGCGAGTTCGTCAGCTCGTGACAAACGGTTGGCGTCTACCGGCTCACCGTCACCCCGGTTGGACTTACGGACCTCCATCATGCGGGTATACAAGCCTTCATCAAGGCCTTTGACGGAGTCATCAATGGTGGCTGCTACAGCGACCGGGTCTTTTTGTACTGACCAGAGGTAGTCGATCAAGTTGTCAATCTGCTGAGTGGTCAGCGGGCCACCGCCAGGGCCGCCCCAAGCAGCCATCGGCGATCCCGGACGCCCATAATTTAGGACGTAACGCACACCTTCTTCTGAGTATCGATACAGCACATTATTGAGTGCTGGCGCAGCCCATGAGACTTGGTCGACGAACTGGCCGTTCTGATCGTTGATGATGTACGTGGCAACTCCGCCGCTGCCCTCGCCACCATGGCAGGCAACACACTGAGCGCCAACCTCGTACAGCTCTCTTCCGCGATCCACGAAGGTCTCTTGAAACATCTCTACTGCGCCTTCTTGGCGACCAGGCTCTGCAAGCCAGTAGAGCGGGAGTGCAACACCAATCAGAGCCAAGAGTCCGGCCGCAGAAAACAGGGCCATATTCAGCTTCTTGCCTTCTAATTCCTCATCGTCGTAATAGGGCTTGCGGTTGGCGGCAAGTTCAATCTCGGAGCCGACCTCGGCTCGCGAGGCGCGCATATTTGCGATCAACCAAGCAATCACTCCCACCACTACTACGGCAAAGATGACGAACCCGACTACTCGTTGTGTTGTTGCTGCGACGATCATCTACGTACTCGTTTGTTTCCTCAGGTGCTCGGGCGAACCCCAACACGGACTGAATAAATCTGCGGTCAAGGCCGCAACAAAATCTGCTTAGTGCTCTTTTGCTCCACCCACACAGTGGGGTCCTTCGGCCTCTTGGCCAGTGGTGTTGGTTCCGATCGGTGGGCCTTGAATCACCTGGCCGGTGTTCACGATAAACACCCCACCGTTCACCTCCATTGCAAAGCGGTCCATACCTCGAGGAGCGGGGCCACCCTTCTTTTCTCCTACTTGGTTGTACTGCGAACCATGGCAGGGGCACTCAAACCACTGTGAACTCTTGCAGTCCGGCACGCGGCATCCAAGGTGCGGACATTTCTGATAGAGGGCCACAAGGCCTACCTCCATACCAGTAAGTTCGGGGGCCGAGTACACCGTCTTAGCCTTCGAGAGCGCAGCGGCAGGGTACTGAGTCACCCACATGCGACCCTCGGGCTTATACAAGAAGCCGTCGTTTCGCTCGATATCGGCAATCACATCGCTGACCTTACCGAGTCTGATTTTGGACCCGAATCCGCTGGAACCTGAGGGCCACAGGAATCCAACAATTGCGACACCGAATACGGTGATGCTCAATCCAAACAGAGCAAAAATGGAGCGGTTGAGGAACTGCCGGCGTGTCACGCCGTAGGCCTCGGGGTCTGGCGGGGTCCATGCAACAGGAGCCTTGGTAGAGACCGGAGCAATCTCGGTGCTCGTTCGAGCAAGAACTGCTGCACGCTCAACCTGCTTGCCCGTTGCTGATGGCTCGACATCCTCCACGGGCGCGGCCTTGCGAGCAGTCCGGTCTTTCTTCACGGTCTCTCCGGCCAGATTCCCGACCGCAGCACCGGTATCGCGGCGCTTTGATGCACCCACAAGTGCAATTGCAGCGAACAGCACAACCAGAATAATGGCGATAACAATGAATGCATTCATGATGTAATTGACCTCACAGTTCGAAGAAGACGCCGCCGGTCCACGGCAGCGTAAAGAGGAATCCAGGACCACGGAAGAACGACCCGATCGTGACCAATACACCCCAGAACATCAGGTGAACAGTCATGAGTGCAATGGCGAACTTGCGATCCTCGGGGCGCTTTGAGGGGTTCTTGTCCATGTAGGGCGCCAAGATCAATAAGAAGATACCCATTCCCGGGATGGTCACACCAGCAACCATGGGGTGGAACATCGTCAGGAGTTCCTGCAGACCTAGGAAGTACCACGGAGCCTTGGAGGGGTTTGGCGTCTGGTTGAAGTTTGCCAACTCCAACAGCGGTGCGTTGACCACCCAAGAGAAGATGAACAAGAAGGCTGTACAGACCAGTGCGGCCACAAACTCAACCACGAGCAAATGCG
Source organism: Bifidobacterium breve (assembly GCA_945888825.1). Lineage (GTDB taxonomy): Bacteria > Actinomycetota > Acidimicrobiia > Acidimicrobiales > Microtrichaceae > IMCC26207. The sequence goes on from CAMDAT010000102.1 coordinate 4,184, forward strand.
GCCACACATGCACCTTGTCTTGCGGCTTCGCTTTGACGTCCTGAATCGACCCCGACTTGACCACAGTCAGCAGACGCTGCGTGTGACCGCCAGGTCCGGCCGCTAACGGAGGACCTCCGCCCGCTACAACAACTGCTCCACCGACCGGAGCGGTAACCACTGCAGTTGCTGTGCCGCCTGCAGCAGAAGGCTCGGCCTCTGCAGTCACGGCTTGCTTGGTCTTTGCCGCCTGAGAACGGGCTAGCAAATGCGCTGGGATTCGACTATCTGTCGCAGGTGCCTCTGCCGGAGCAGCAGCTTCTGCCGGCGCGGCCGACTCGGCTGGAGCGGCCGACTCGGCTGCCTTAGCTGCGGCTTTCTCTTTCGCAGCTTGCGCCCGCTTGAGTAGGTGTTCTGGTACCTCAGTCATGATTGCTCACTTACTACTACTCCGTGTATCCCGGAGAAGGTCGATAGGACGTTGACACTGTGGGGGAACTCAGTCATTGCAAAAACACATCATCTGGGCGAGTAAGCCCTTAGAGCGGACCGGAAATACCGCCATCTTTGCGGACTCTCCAGAAATGGATAGCCATAAAGATCACAGTAATGAACGGGAAGAACAGAACATGTAACACGTACCAACGCAACAGCGTGTTGGTCCCAATTTCGGCTCCGCCAAGAAGCACGAAACGCACTTGATCGCCAAAGACTGGCGTGTAGCCAATCATGTTCGTACCTACTGTCACTGCCCACAGCGCTAGCTGGTCCCAAGGCAGCAGATAACCGGTGAAGGAGAGCAGCAAGGTGAGGGTCAGCAGGATCACCCCAATCACCCAGTTGAACTCACGAGGAGCTTTATAGGCGCCGTGGTAAAAGACTCGAGCCATATGCAAGAACACAGCAATCACCATCAGGTGAGCGCCCCATCTATGCATATTTCGCACGAGCAACCCAAAGGTCACCGAGGTCTGCAAGGCGTAGATGTCATCCCAAGCCTGGGCAGCAGTAGGGCGGTAGAAGAACATCAAGAAGATGCCGGTCACCGTGAGAATGATGAACAAGAAGAAGCTCAGCCCACCAAGGCAGAGCGTGTAACTGACCTTGACTGCATGACGCTTCACCTTTACGGGATGCAAGTGATACAGCACGCTGTTCATAATCACGTACGAACGGTTCCTGGGGCTATCGGAATAACCCTTTCGGAAGATTGAACCCGGCCGGAAAATTGAACCCCAAGCTTGTGACTCTTGGGTCTTCTCCCAGACTTCGCTCATTTTTTCTTGGGCCCGTTCGCCTCGGGAGCCCTGCATTGTCTTGGCCACTACTGCTCCTTCGCCTCTTCATTCGTCATGCGTGTTTCTTCTCCTGCGTAATCGATCGGTGTAGTGAGGGCACTGGCCTAAGCCAAGCGCATCCCGTAGCCGTATCCGTGAGTATTTGTTCGTTGATGCGGGTCTCCGGCGGCCGATGGATCGCCGATTTTGCCCAGAATAATCACTCCAGTGGGGCAACGATCCACACAGAGCGCACAACGAGTACAGACATCATCGTCAATCAAGAACAGCACGTTGTCTGTCGGGTCAGTTCCTGGAAGGTCAACACCAATTGCCTCTTCAATGCTCGAAGGGCTGACCATGTGAATGCATTTCCACGGGCAGATGTCTACACAGCCCTCGCACTGAATGCACTCGGACTGATCAATGTGTATGAACTGCTTGGGCTTAACGGCCCGGGCGAGATAATCGGCGTCGACTTCTTGCAAGATATAGTCGTCGCGGAATTCGGGCAGGGGTGGATTCGCATCAGTAGTTGCCATAGTGCAGTCCTTCCGTCACGCCTGTTTCACAAGGGGACGACCGTACGTAGAGGTTGGCTCAATTGCTTTGGTTGCGTCAGCTCGCTTGCCGCGATTTTGCCACCAGGCCCAAATCCACATCTGCCCACCAAGGAATCCTACGTACAACAGCACGGCGACGATGTCTCGAATGGCTCGCGCATTGATCATGATCGGGAACCAAGGGGTCTCGATGGTCCAGCCGACAAACGGAAGAGTGGCTGATCCACCAGGTCCCAGCCAAATGAGGTCTGGACGCCAGCCGAGTTCGGCATCTGCCAAGGTCAACCACTGATGGGGTACAACGCCGTAGATCCAAAAGATGATGAAGAAAATATAGGTACCTGCCAGCATTGCCTCGCCCCAGGTGAGCGGGGTTCCCACGGGACGCTTCTTGGCGTAGGGGAAGATAGGAGCAACCATCGCTACGGTAATCAGCAGCGACATCAGGAATGCAACCACGAGCGAGCTCCAGTCTGAGTAGAAGAACTTTCTGTGGAGTCAAGCCCTGTTACGGGATTGACTCCGAATTCGGAAGAGTTCTGAGGGTATGAATGATTCATGAAGTGAAGATTTTCTTAGTACCGCTGATTCTGCCACCGGCGCAAGCCCCTGAGGTGTCAGGGCAGGCGCTTTGTGAAAGACATCACAAGTCTAGATCGCATGTGTCAGTCCTGAGAAACACTCAGACCGCGCACACTTCTTGGTTTACCACGGGAAGTTAGTCGGTGACACATTGAGCAGGGTGTTTCGCGCGATGCGACTCATATTGCCGTGTACCTACTGGTGCCAATTTCGCGATATATTCATCCTGTCCAAGCTGGAATATTGGTTCTGGCTTGGTCGACAGCAACGCTTCGTGCGTAATGTGAGAGTTGAGACCTGAACACAGGAACATCAACAGCCGAGCGCCGCGGAGGCAGGGTTGACCGAAGTACCAGAACATCTCCTAGCTAGAAGCCGAGCACGCCGTGAAGCAATGGGCGGCGGAAGCGGCGATTCTGCACCCAGTGACAGCGGCACTGCCGCCACTGGTTCTGAAGCCGTGGTGCCTGCCGCTAGTGCTGCTCCTGCAGCAGCATCTTCAGCACCGCCGGCACTAGTAGACAACACGCCTGCTGTTCCAGAGCCCGTCGCACCTTGGGTGGCTGCTGCGCAGAGCCGGCAGAAGATTCCGTATTGGGCGATCCCGGTACTTGCCATGTTGCCTTTCTGGGGGGCGATCTACATGCTCACCCTCGATACCCCAACCCCCACGGAACTCGGTGCATATGAGGCCGGGGACGAGGTATACAACAACAAGGGCTGCTCGGGTTGCCATGGTGGTGCAGGCGCCGGCAACGGCAATAACCCCGCGCTGATTGGCCCGACCGGTGCGACCAAAACCTTTACGGTTCCTGCGAATCAGGTGACTTGGATTGCGCTCGGGTCCGCTGGCTACAAGGCCGCCGGGTTGGAGACCTACGGAGATGCCGACGTAGTGCGGCCAATCGGTGGCGGCATGCCCGGATGGGTTGACTCGCTCACCGCCGAAGAAATCATGGACGCAATTCTTCATGAACGATCTGCCCTCAACGACGAGGAATTCAGCGTAGAGATGTGGCGTGATGGCTTCGAAGAGGCTCTGTCCGCTCTACTACCCGCAGATAAGGTTGCGGAGTTCACCGCAGTTCTTGATGACTGGGAATCAGATCCTCCGGCACCTGCCGCGTGAGCAAACTGAACCCAAAATGGAGTCGAGCCAACGGCCTGATCCTGATTTTTTTTGCAGCAGCGCTTGTGCTCGCTATTGGGCTCATTTTGATAGAGAAGAAGCCAGCGACTTCAGAAGCGCAAGGGCAGCCCGCTAACCAGGCAGATTCTTCTGAGACTGATTCTGGCAATACTGATTCTGGCAAGGGCAGTTCCACCACCATGAGCGTCAATACTTTGCCGCTCGATGATCTCTCCGTTACTGCGATAACAAAGATGAGCGGTTTATCGTTTCCGACAGATATGACCGAGTTCCTGACTTCTCGCGGTGACACGAACCGTCAACTCGATCTGACTTTTGTCATTCCATCTGCCTCGGCAGCAACCTTCTTGGCCGACTCGGGTCTGCCTGCCCCCGTTGCGAACAAGCGACTCGTGATCCATAGTTCGCCGTTGTGGAAGGTGAATCCGCCAGAGGGGTCCACCATTAGTAGCTCCCAAGGGAAATTTGGTCAGGTCAAGCGGGCCGTAGAACTCGTTGGCGAGAGCCCCGGATTTATCCGCGCACGGGTAGTGATTACGCCCACCTGAGTCAGCAGGGCCGACTACTTCCCGGCTTGCAGGAGCTCCTCTAGCGAAACCCGGAATGCTCGCTTGCCAGAAGCCTGCAGGGCAGCAAGATCCCCGTCGGCCTGTGCGTGTTTGAGTTCTCCGAAGCTAAAGGGCTCGCCAGGAATCGCAACGTCTGCTTCGTCATCGCTGACGACTTGTACAAACACCATGCGGTCGGGTCCGCCCTTATGGAGTTGCCCCGTTGAATGCAAAAACCGCGGCCCGATCCCCAAGGTGGTGGCAACTCCGCAACTACGACCAAGGGCCAGCCTTGAGGCTTGCAGTTCCGGTTCAAGAACTGGATCAACAAAGGCCCCAATCACGAGCGCGTCCCCTGGCCGAAGCTGCCCGAGCGCCTGCTGCAAACCAGTGACCTCTGGTGCCTCGCTCCGATTGGTCAGGATCCCTCGGGCTGCGCGCTTGGCCGATTCGACATCTGGCTGGTCAAAGGGATTGATCCCCAACACCACTCCGGCAATGGTGGTTGCGAACTCCCAAAGGAACACCTGAGCACCCATATCTTGGGGCTCTTCAACGCCAAGGTGGACCGAGGGGCCCGGAAGGCCATCTTCGCCAAAGCTGCTCAGGTCAACATCACCAATCACCACGTACAGCCTGTGTTCGGCGTCCGGTGAATCAGCGGGCTCGCCTACCACGGGCAGAACCCCCACACCATGCTTACCTGTTGACTCAGCAATCAGTTGCTCCACCCAACCGCCGAACGCTGCAAGTGGCTCTTCGATCAGAAAGGTCAGCTTGTCTCGACCGTGCTGAGCTGCCACTGCCATGAGCGCACCGAGCTGGCAACCCAGATGATCCTCAACGGCCACGTCACGACCGAGCATGTCGGCTGCCTCTTCGGCGGTGCACAGCAGATCATCGGCGTCGAGACCCATCAGGGCACCTGGCACCATACCGAAAGCTGACAGTGCCGAGAAGCGTCCTCCTATCTCTGGAACCCCGTGAGCGATGAATCGAAAATCTCTCGAGGCGGCTAACGCTTCAAGGTCGGAGCCGGGGTC
>CAMDAT010000103.1 GCA_945888825.1 Bifidobacterium breve
ATTCGCGCTGCCAAGCCAGCGGCGCAGGCGGCAGGTAATTGGGCCAAAGACCTCTTCAATCTGGGCTCTTCAGACCGGGCTTCTCAGGGCCAGCCTGCTGAAGGCGGCTCTGCTGGGGAACCGGTAGAGCTAGAGGTCAACCTCTACGACCAAGATGACGGCGCTGCTCCTCAGAAGAAGCGTCCACGTTCGAAGAAGACAACCGAAAGCGGTCCGACGGTAGTTGTGTCTGGACCGAAGCCCTTCACGCCGCCTGGCGAAGGTTCGGAGGAACCGGTTGCGCCGGAGCAACTCGGCCTTGGCCTCGGTCCTGCAGCAGTGGGGTCGGCTTGGCGTTTGCCTCCAAAGAACTTGCTCTCGTTATCTGGCAAGCGAACGGTGGACACCAAAGCTGTAGAAGCGCGTGGTCGTGTCCTTGAGGGTGCACTTGCGGAGCACGGCGTAGAGACACGCCTAGTTGGAATGGTGGTCGGCCCGACTGTCACGCGGTACGAACTCGAACTTGGTGTTGGGGTAAAGGTCGCTCGGCTGACGAGTCTGCATAAGGACATCGCCTACGCCATGGCTTCCCCGGACGTTCGCATACTTGCCCCTATTCCGGGCCGGCAAGCAATTGGGGTCGAGGTTCCCAACAAGGACCGCCAGATCGTCAATTTGGGAGACATCCTGACATCGGAAGAGGCACATCGAGCTACGCATCCTCTCGAGGTTGGCGTAGGGCGAGATATTTCCGGCACCTCGGTGTTGATGAATTTGGCCACCATGCCGCATCTCTTGATCGCAGGGCAGACAGGTGCTGGCAAGTCCTCCTGCATTAACTCCATCATCACGTCCATCCTCATGCGGTCAACGCCCGACCAAGTACGCATGATTCTGATTGATCCAAAGCAGGTTGAACTCACTCAATACAACCGAATCCCGCACCTGCTCACTCAAGTAGTCACCAATCCAAAGAAAGCGGCGAACGCCCTGAATTGGGCAGTCCATGAAATGGAGCGTCGCTACGATCTGCTCTCCGAGGTTGGAGTGCGAGATATCACGGGCTATAACGCATCATTCGATCGGGGAGACTTGCAGCAGCAACTCGGTGAGGATCGAGAGTTCAAACGTATGCCCTTTATTCTTGTGGTTGTTGACGAACTCGCCGACCTCATGATGGTTGCCTCGCGAGAGGTAGAAGAGTCCATTACGCGAATCGCAGCCAAGGCGCGTGCTGTGGGAATTCACTTAGTGATTGCTACGCAGCGTCCATCGGTGAACGTCATCACGGGCGTTATTAAAGCCAATATTCCAGCCCGCTTGGCCTTTGCTGTTGCCTCCTCAATGGACTCCAAAGTCATCCTTGATCAAACAGGTGCTGAGCGACTCGTAGGCCGGGGCGACATGTTGTTGCTTGGCGGTACATCATCTTCTGCACAGCGAATTCAGGGCTCCTGGGTAGAAGAGTCCGAAGTGTCGAGCATCGTGAATCAGTGGCGCAAGCAGGCGCCTGCAGTAGAAGAGCATTATGTAGAAGGTGTAGCTGGTGATGACCAGCTGCCCTCGGGTGGCTCCACGCTCTCGGGCGGGACTGCAGGAGACGACGACGATCTGATGCATCAGGCCATGGAGTTGGTTGTGCGCAGTGGCCTCGGTTCAACTTCGATGCTTCAGCGAAAGCTCAAAGTCGGCTTTGCCCGGGCAGGCCGCCTTATGGACCTGCTTGAACAGCGTGGCGTGGTAGGTCCATCGGAGGGCTCAAAGGCTCGTACCGTGATGATCTCTCCTGAGGAACTCGACGACATGATTGAGCGCGGCGAGTTCTGAATCTCCTTGCTTGGGACAACACGCAGCGCACTGCACGCGCAGCTAACGTGAGATCATGAATTCTCAGATCGACCTAGGTGAACCAGAAGTTCTCGCAACTGGACTTCGCTTTCCGGAGGGACCAGTCGCTTGTGATGACGGCTCCGTGTTACTCGTTGAGATCGCGGGAGAACGACTCACAAGAGTCTCTGCCGATGGAACAGTAGAGACAGTCGCAGAGATTCCAGGTGGCCCGAACGGTGCAGCAGTCGGCCCCGATGGTTGGATCTGGATTACCAATAATGGTGGTTCATTTTCATATATTGATCTTGGGGAGATTTTATTACCCGGGCCAGTCCCACCCTCCTGGGTTTCAGGTTCGATTCAGCGGGTCGACCCAAGTAGTGGAGTCGTTGAGACCATCTACACCGAATGCAATGGCCGGCCCTTACGTTCTCCCAACGACTTGGTCTTTGATGATCAGGGTGGCTTTTGGTTTACAGATCATGGAGTTCGACTCGAGCGCAGTTCCGACTTGACTGGAGTTTTTTATGCTCTGGCCGACGGCTCCTCAATCACCGAGGTGCTGTTTCCGCTTGAAGCTCCCAATGGGGTTGGATTGTCACCGGCGGGGGACCGTCTCTACGTAGCAGAGACCCATACGGGGCGAATCTGGCAGTGGGACGTGCCTGAACCAGGCAAGGCAGTTGGGTCTGGGATTCTGGCACCTCACGGAGACTTGCTGGCCGGTTTGGCTGGGCATCAGTTGCTCGATTCACTGGCAGTAGATGCCGAGGGCAATGTGTGCGTGGGAACACTTGTCAACGGTGGGATCACCGTGGTTTCCGCGGACGGCAGCTCCGTTCAGCACCTACCCATTGATGATCTGCTGGTGACCAATATTGCGTTCGGAGGGCCGGACATGCGCAAGGCCTATGTGACTTCCTCTGGTACGGGAAGGCTGCTCGCATTCGATTGGCACTGCCCGGGCTTGCGCCTGAATTACCAGTGCTAGTTCTGGTTTCTCCGGATCTCGCTACTAGTCTCTGCACACCGTGCAACGCTCATTTTGGGTCGAGACTCTCGGCTGCCCTAAGAATCAGGTCGACTCCGACAAGTTGACGTACACCATGCTTGCCGATGGCCTGCTACCAGCGGACTCACCAGAAGAGGCTGATCTAGTCGTGGTGAACACCTGTGCCTTTATAGAAGAGGCTCGCGAAGAGAGCGTGGCTACCATCCTTGCGCTTGATGAGACGCGGCTGACGGATTCACAACTCGTGGTGACGGGTTGCATGGCAGAGCGCTACGGGGATGAACTCGCCCTGGCACTGCCCGAGGTAGATGCCGTGTCAGGTTTCGGCGTGCCGATACATCTCGGCCTAAAGCCCAGAGGTGACGCTCTCTCTGCTACTTCGGAGAGTGTGCCACTGCTAGATCTGCTCAATCTGCCTCGCCCAAAGTCAGAGTCTCCTTGGGCTTATGTCAAGGTTGCCGAGGGCTGCGATAAGGCCTGTGGCTTTTGTGCGATTCCCTCGTTTCGGGGGCCTCAGCGATCCCGATCCATCAATTCAATAGTTGATGAGGTCCAGCAACTTGATGTGCGCGAAATCGTCCTGATTGCTCAAGACCTTGCGGCATACGGTCGCGATCAGGGAGTTGGCGAGAAGCGAATTCTGAACTTGCTCGAGGCAGTATCGGAACAAGTTGAGTGGGTTCGCTTGTTGTACCTCTACCCCTCAGAACTCACCGATCCGCTGATCGAGTTCATGGCGGCAAGCCCAGTGCCCTACTTCGACCTGTCCCTGCAGCATGTTTCGGCCCCGTTGGTTCGTCGCATGCGTCGGTGGGGATCAGGCGAGAAGTACCTGAATCGCATCGAGCAGATTCGCAGCTTGCAGCCCAAGGCCACCTTTCGCTCTAACTTTATCGTTGGCTACCCCGGCGAGACCGAAGCAGATCACGATCAACTTCTGGAGTTTGTGCAAGCTGCGCAGTTGCACTGGTGCGGCTTCTTTGCCTACTCCCCAGAAGACGGAACCTATGCCGCCGACCTTGAGGACCGAGTGCCTGTCCAACTGATGAATGATCGTCTTGCAGAACTTCGGGAACTGCAAGACGACATCTCCGCGGCGATCCGGGATGCTTGCATTGGTGAGGTACTAACTGTGCTTGTTGACGAGCCTGGAGTTGCTAGATCCTCTGCTGAAGCGCCCGAGATTGACGGAATCATTTTCGTAGATGAGTCACTCGCCGTTGGTGAGTTCCACAATGTCCTCGTGACCGATGCTCAGGGTCCAGATCTCTTTGCGGAACTGCTCCCTCAACAGACTGATCAGCCTGACCAACGGTCGCTCAAAGCTCAGTTGCCGGACCGTACACGTGAGTGAAGCTGAACAGGAGAGGTCTTTCGGGCCGAGCGCCATACTCACTCCTGCGAATGCGATAACCATTGCACGACTTCTGTTGGCCCCAGTGGCCTTCGTGATGATTGTTCGCCAAGAATCAAGCTGGGCACTTTTTGTACTCTGGGTGGTGATCACCACCACCGATAGCCTCGATGGCTACCTAGCCCGCAAGCAAGGGACCACCCGCTCTGGAGCATTTCTTGATCCGTTGGCAGACAAGGTCCTAGCTCTTGGCGGACTTTGGGCAATGGTTCTTGCTGGAAGATTCTGGTGGGTTCCGGTAGCGCTTATCACCCTCCGAGAAATTGTCATCTCTCTGTTCCGTTCGTATTGGGGAAGGAAAGGGCGAGCCGTACAGGCCTCAAAAATTGCCAAGCTCAAGACTTTTCTGCAGTTCAACGCAGTGGCCTGGGTGGCGCTACCGCTCACCACGAACATCCTCTGGATTGGCAACGGGTTTCTTTGGGCCGGAGTAGCAGTTGCATGGATCAGCGCTGTTCAGTACATCTCATCTGGCTCGCAAGCAACCTCCTCGATGGACGCGTCCACATAGGGGGATCCTGCCGGTTAGCGTGAAGCCATGCGCACTGAAGTCGTTGCAATTGGAACCGAACTGCTACTCGGGCAGATTACAGACACCAACTCATCTTGGATCGGGGAGCAACTCGCCCTAGTGGGGATTGATTCCTTCTATCAGACCAAGGTCGGGGACAACCTTGACCGGATGGTAGCTACACTCTCACTCGCTCTCGATCGAAGTGATGCCGTGATCTGCTGCGGAGGCCTCGGGCCGACCCAAGACGACATCACTCGAGCGGCCATAGCGCGAGTCATGGGTGTAGATCTTGTTCCAGATGAGCAAATGGAAGAGCACATCGCCACCATGTTTCAATCACGTGGTAGGCGAATGCCGATGAACAATCTCCTACAAGCCGAACTGCCCGTCGGGGCAAGGTTCATCGCGGAACAGCCAGGTACTGCGCCCGGCTTGGTGTGTCCCGTTGAGTGGACTGACTCAAACTCATTGGTGACATCCAAGGTGATCTACGCCGTGCCGGGAGTCCCGTGGGAAATGAAAGAAATGATGCTCGGGACGATCTTGCCGGACCTTCAGCAGCGCGCAGGTATCTCGGCGGTGATTGCAAGCCGTACCCTGCGGACTTGGGGGGAGTCTGAATCTGCCCTCGCCGAGATCCTTCACGATCGAATCGGTGAACTCGACGCTATTGGAAACCCCACCCTTGCATTCTTGGCATCGGGAATGGAGGGCCTCAAGGTGCGGATCACGGCCAAGGGTGAGACCCGAGAATTAGTGGATGCTGCGCTAGCCGCGGAAGAGGTCATAGTGAGAGACCTTCTGGGTGACCTGATATTCGGTGTCGATGACGACACCATGGAGTCGGTAGTGCTGGGCATGCTGAAGGAGCGCAATCTGACGCTAGGAGTGGCTGAGTCGCTGACTGGCGGAATGATTGGTTCCAGGATCAGCTCGGTACCGGGTGCAAGCCAGGTGTTTCAGGGGTCGATTGTCTCCTATGCGTCCGAAGTGAAGTTCGACCTTTTGGGAGTGCCCGTAGGTCCAGTCATCTCTGAACTCGCTGCGCTCGCAATGGCCCTCGGTGCTCAGAAGGCTCTGTCAGCCGACGTTGCAATCTCTGCAACAGGGGTTGCAGGGCCCGACAGCGCAGAAGGACACAAGCCCGGAACCGTCTGTGTGGCAGTTGTTATTGGTGACCCAGAAACAACAGGTTCCACGTTCACGCAGCAACTTCAACTTCCTGGAGGCCGAACCCAAGTCCGAGAGTTCACGGTGATTACGTTGCTTGGCATTCTTCGTCACGAATTGATTCGCAGGGATGCCTCAGCTTGATGGGACCAAGTGCCGGTTCTACGGGTTCGGGTTCCTCACAGCTAAGAGGCTCAAACGATCTGTTTTCTGCAGCGGCCGAACAGCACCTCCGTTCCGCAGGCCCAATGGCTGATCGTCTCCGCCCAACCACCCTTTCAGAAGTCGTTGGCCAGGAACACCTTCTGGGCCCGGGGAAACCCCTGAGGGCGCTTGTAGACGCTGATCGTCTGAGCTCAGTCATTTTGTGGGGTCCACCCGGAACAGGTAAGACCACGATTGCAAGGCTTATCGCTCAGGCATCCTCCAAGGAGTTCATTCCGCTGTCGGCGGTTACTGCCACGGTGAAGGACATACGTGAGGTCTCAGCTGCGGCTCAAGAGCGACTCGGGGCTCGTGGACTCGGAACCATTCTGTTTCTCGATGAGATCCACCGGTTCACGAAGGCTCAACAAGATGCGCTTCTTCCTGCAGTAGAGACTGGGCTACTCGTGCTCATCGGGGCGACAACAGAGAACCCCTACTTTGAAGTCAACCCTCCGCTCATGAGTCGCTCGACGCTTTTTCGCCTGAGAGTCCTCGACCCCGAGGCACTTCGGCAATTGGCGAGTCGAGCCTTGGATTCTGAGCAGGCTTCAGCAGATGCTGAGGCCGTGGATCACTTGGTGGATCGTTCGGGTGGGGATGGACGCCACCTGCTCACAAGTGTGGAGGTAGCCCTTGCACTGGCATCCACCCGGGACCCATCCGTGTCTTCGGTGCATGTCGCATTAGAGGATGCTGAGGGTGCTCTCGGTGCCTCGGCTGTGCGCTACGGCCAAGATGATCACTACGACGTTATATCTGCCTTTATCAAGTCCATTCGTGGTTCGGATCCTGATGCGGCGCTGCATTGGCTGGCACGAATGCTCGCAGCAGGCGAGGATGCCCGGTTCATTGCGCGCCGGTTAGTCATAGCGGCCTCTGAGGATGTTGGAATGGCCGATCCGTTCGCTCTCCTCATTGCAAATGCAGCGGCTCAGGCAGTTGAGTTTGTGGGACTTCCAGAGGCACGCATCAATTTGGCACAGGCAACTGTGCACCTTGCCCTGGCCCCCAAGTCGAACTCGGCCTATCAGGGGCTATTGGCTGCTGCAGCAGAAGTCGAGAGTTCGGTGATTGGAGAGGTTCCACCGCACCTTCGTGACGGGCATTATCAAGGGGCGCAACACCTTGGTCACGGTACTGACTATCGCACCCCACATGGGGATCCAAGGGGGTGGATTGAACAGCAGTACTTGCCCGAGGAACTGTCGGATTCGAGCTATTACGTTCCAACTGCGAACGGGGCCGAGGGGCGACTCGTTGAACGGTGGCGTGAGCGACGGGGGGACATCCCTAAATCGGACCCGGCCAGCGACAAGAATATGAGTTGATGTCAGCTGTTGATCTTGTGACCCTTCTTTGCGGACTGCTCGCTATGTGCTTTGCCGCGTCGCTTGCAGTCCTAGCAGGTCGTGTTCTTCGCAGTGTCCAAGCTCTCAACGCAGCAACCGAGTTGTTCCTCGCCGAGGCAGTGCCTGCAGTGCAAGAACTTCGTGAGGCCGCCGGCCGAGCAAGTTCCGAGGTTGATCGCATCGACGACCTACTCGAGGTGGCCGGCGCCATTGGCGATCGGGTCGATTCCGCAACCGAAGCTACCTATCGTGCGCTCACCTCGCCGGTGATCAAAAGCGTTGCGCTCGCTTCTGGCACCAGGCGCGCTGCTAGACGGTTGCGAGGCCGCAGTGCCACAAACAACGAGATGGTTCGTGCAGGCTCTGGAAGGGGTTCTTGATGAGGCGTATTTTTTGGTTGAGCGTTGGAGTAGTAGCTGGTGCTTCAGGGACTATCTGGGCTGAGCGCAAGGTGCGTACTCAACTCGACTCCCTACAGCCCGATCACTTAGTCGTGATGGCACAAAAGCGCGCCACCTCTATGGGCCGTCAGTTGCTAGACGCAGCCTTAGAAGGCCGATCAGCAATGCAAGACCGAGAGGCAGAGCTGCGTGATCAGTACCACAGCCCTCTAGTTTCGGAGTTCCCTCGCGAGGTAGTAGATATCTCTACGCGCCGAGTGACCGGGTCCCGTTCCTATCGCTGACTGTTAGCGGCAGCGCTAGCCCCGATAGTGTGGGGAAGTCATGTCTGCTACTCCTCCACGCCCTTTGACTGCGAACGAACTTCGTTCGAAGTGGAATGAATTCTTTGTTGCGCGCGCCCATACAACTGTCCGCTCCGGCAGCCTGATTCCAACGCACCCTTCGGCTCCGATGTTTACGAACTCAGGGATGATGCCCTTTGTCCCGTACTTCTTGGGCGAGGAGACAGCCCCGTACGATCCTCCCCGTGCCGTCTCCATTCAGAAATGCGTGCGAGCAGGTGGCAAGCACAACGACCTTGATGCAATTGGTCGCTCGCCCCGGCACCTTTCGTTCTTCGAGATGCTCGGAAATTTCAGTTTCGGTGACTACTTCAAGGATCAGGCAATCCCGTGGGCCTGGGAGTTTGTGACCGAGGTACTTGGCGTAGACGGGGACCGCTTGTGGGTGACTTGTCATGTCACTGACGATGAGGCCGAGGGAATCTGGGCAGATGTCGTCGGTGTGCCCCGAGACAGAATACAAAGGCTCGATAAAGACAATTTCTGGGAGATGGGCGAAACCGGCCCGTGCGGTCCTTCGACCGAGATCTTCTTTGACTTCGGCCCTGAGCACGGTCCCGATGGGGGACCGGCGAACGAGCTTGCCGAACATCGGTTTGTCGAGATTTGGAACCTAGTCTTTACCCAGTATTTCCGTGGTGAGTCAGGTGAACTGACTGACCTCCCCACGCGCAATGTTGATACAGGTGCAGGAATGGAGCGCATTCTTGCGGTGCTTCAGGGCAGCGCCTCGCTGTATACCGCTGATGTTCTTGCTGGCCTAGTGCAGCGGGCTGAACAGGTGACTTCGCACAAGATTGGCGAGTCAGAGATCACAGATATTGGCCTTCGCCTTCTGGCAGATCACACCAGAACTGCGGCGTTCTTGGTATCAGATGGGGTACTTCCGTCGAATGAGGATCGCGGCTACGTGCTTCGCCGAATTATCCGGCGTGCTGTTCGATTTGGCTACATGCTCGGCGTCGAAAAGATGATCATGGCACCGCTGGTTGAGCGCTGCGTAGAAATAATGGGGGAGGCGTATCCCGAGTTAGTCACGCAACAAGATGCGTTGACCGAAATAATCGGCCGGGAAGAGGCGAACTTTCGCCAGAC
>CAMDAT010000104.1 GCA_945888825.1 Bifidobacterium breve
TGACGCCTTGGTACGAATCCCCATGAGCAACGGGGTTGACTCACTCAACGTTGCAACATCACTAGCAGTTGTTGCGAGCTTTGCAATCGCTAGAAACAGCGAGTAGCTCGCCCTCTAGCGGCAAACCCTGAGACTCAACCCGCTCGCACTGTTTCGAGCACTGCAATCATTTCAAGCGCAGTCTCTGCAGCCTCGGCGCCTTTGTTATCTCCCGCCACATCATCATCCACCACGGATCGGACCATCGCCTGCCTGCGGTTTTCAACTGTGAGAACGCCAAAGATGATTGGAATCTCGGTCTCGAGCTGTGATCGCAAAATGCCATCCGCTGCGGGGCCCGCAACGTATTCAAAGTGTGCAGTGTCTCCACGGATGACACAGCCCAAGGCCAGAATCGCATCGTAGTGACCAGTTCCGGCCATGACTTTGGCAACCAATGGCAACTCGAAAGCACCCGGTACGCGGAATATGTCTATGTCGCCTTCCGCTACTCCTGCAGCGGCGAGGTGGTTCTTGACACCCCACAACAACCGCTCGGTAATGACCTCATTCCAGCGTGCAACGGCGACCCCAATTCTGCGACCGGCCCCCGAGGTAGCAGCAGAACCATCAGGCTCCGGGAGAGAAAAGTCCTTACCCATCAGTCCAACCCATCGAGCAGGTGACCCATGCGTTCGCGCTTGGTACGCAGATAGTCAATATTCTCGGGGTTTGGAATCGACTCGAGCGAAACACGCTCGCTAATTTCCAGACCGAATCCCTCAAGACCCCCATATTTGGCTGGATTGTTGGTCATCAGGCGCATAGTCGTGATGCCAAGGTCATTCAATATCTGTGCACCGATGCCATACTCCCGGCTATCTATCGGCAGCCCGAGCTCAACATTGGCGTCAACAGTGTCATGGCCCTGTTCTTGCAGGCTGTACGCGCGAATCTTGTGACCTAGGCCAATGCCCCGGCCCTCGTGGCCCCTCAGGTAAACCAAGACGCCAAGGCCCTCGGTGTCAATTGCCTTCATCGCAGCGTCAAGTTGCAAGCCGCAATCGCAGCGCAGCGACTGAAACACATCACCAGTGAGACACTCCGAATGCACGCGCACCAGAACGTCTCGCTCACCCTGTACGGCTCCACGCACCATAGCCACGTGCTGCTCACCGTCAATGACGGATTCATAGACATACGAGGTGAATTCGCCCCAGGGCGTCGGAATTCTGGCCTCTGCAATGCGTCGGACCAGTTTTTCATTCTGCCGGCGGTACTTCACAAGTTGCGCAATAGTCACCATGAGTAGGCCATGAACCTTGCAGAACTCAATGAGGTCAGGAACACGAGCCATGGTGCCGTCGTCGTTGACAATCTCACACAGCACTCCGGCAGGAGCTAGTCCAGCTAAACGTGAGAGATCTACAGCAGCCTCGGTATGGCCTGCACGCTTGAGTACTCCACCTTCGGAGTATCGAAGCGGAAAGATATGACCTGGGCGCGCGAAGTCAGCTGGGCGCGTTGAGGGGTCGATCAGGGCGCGAATCGTGGCTGAGCGGTCTGCAGCAGAGATACCAGTGGATGTTCCATGCACGTAGTCAACTGAATAGGTAAACGCCGTCCTATGAGACTCGGTGTTGTTGTGCACCATGAGCGGAATGTCGAGTTCGTCAAGGCGTTCGCCAGTCAGGGGGGCACAAATCACACCAGAGGTATGACGAACAAAGAACGTGATGTTCTCGGGAGTAGCTGCCTCGGCAGACATGATGAGGTCGCCCTCGTTCTCACGGTCCTCATCATCTACAACCACGATGATCTCGCCCCGAGCCATAGCTGCAACGGCGTCTTGAATAGAGGCAAACACGGAGTGTTCCTGTCCCTGTTCGGCTAGCGGTTCTCTAGTCTCATTGCTCATCTTGGGGGGCTCCTTCGTGGTTCGTATCGGTACTGCTCGCTGGGTCTGATGGGAGATAGCCAGCAAGCAGGCTTTCCGCGTATTTCGCCATGACGTCAACCTCGAGGTTGACGAGGTCTCCTGCGACATGAGTACCGAATGTCGTCACATCGCAAGTATGAGGTATCAACGCAACTGTAAAGCCATCTTCTAGAACTTCAACGACGGTCAGTGAGACTCCATCAATGGTCACTGACCCTTTCTCCACGACATATCGCAGCAACTCGGGTGGCATAGAAACTTGCAGGTTCGGTGCTGGGACCACGACCTGACCGACTGCGTCAACATGGCCTTGCACGAGATGGCCTCCCAATCGGTCATCTAGGCGAACGGGGCGCTCAAGGTTCACAGGATCACCGGCGCTCAGAGACTTCAGAGAGGTTCGTTCGAGGGTCTCTTCGCTCAGGTCGGCATCAAAGGAGTCGCTCCCCCACTCCACCACTGTCAAACAACACCCGTTCACAGCTATCGATGCTCCAAGAGTCACGTCCTCAAGAACCACTCTGGCTGCTATTCGTAAACGCGAACCATTCAAATATTCAATGGTCCCGAGTTCCTCAACTATTCCGGTAAACACTTCTGACTCCTTGCAATAGTCCTTGCTGGATGATCGCTACTGCTGAGCTGATTCTTGAGGAGCAAGCTCTAGACGTAGATCTTCTCCAACACGTTCCACGCCGACAAATCGACCACGCCAGACATTCGAGATATCCCACGCACCAGCACCTTCGAAAATGCCGTTCGCGTCATCGCCTCCAAAGAATGCGGGGGCAAGGTAAATCACATATCGATCTACGAGACCTGCCCGGTGGAACTCGCCTGCAACTCCTGCTCCACCTTCGACCAAGAGCTGCAAGATCCCCTCTGCACCCAACTGATCGAGTATCGCACCTAGGTCCCCACTCATCTCACGGCAGGGCTGCACCTTTGCCGTTGCAGCAGCCTTTCCGAGCACAATCCGAAGCGGATCTAGTGGATTCAATAGCGGGGAAACGGGCGGAACATAGTCACGGACATTGAGTGACGGGTCGTCTCTGCGGATGGTGCTCGCACCCACCATGATCGCATTTGACTCTGCACGGAGCCGATGCCCATCCACCCTGGCCGCTGGGCCAGTGATCCACTGACTCGAGCCATTCGGTGCTGCCGTTCCGCCATCCGAGGTGCTTGCCATCTTGAGAACAACCCAAGGCCGACCAGTGCGACGATGTTTCAGGTAGGGGGCGAGTTGTTGGCTCACCTTCTCGGCTTGAACCCCTAGGCGAACTTCAATCCCAGCTTCTTTCAATCGTGAAATTCCCGCTCCCGAGACCGCAGGATCAGGGTCCTCGATACCGATCACCACACGTGTCACTCCCGCAGTAATAATTGCCTCGACACAAGGTCCAGTTTTGCCAGTGTGACTGCAGGGCTCGAGAGTCACGTACATTGTCGAACCCACGGCGTCCTGCCCAGCCAGAGCTAGTGCAGCAATCTCTGCATGGGCCTCTCCAGGCTCCTGAGTTGCCCCTTCAATGAGCCGCCCGGCCTCAGTTCGAATAACTGCACCAACCCAAGGGTTTGGGGCCGTAATGCAACGAACTTGGGCTGCCGCTGCAAGTGCCCGGGTCATGCATTCCCGGTCGATTGCGTCAGTTTTTGGCGACTCTTGCATGCGTGAACCCTAGTGGAGGGGCTTGAAATCGGTTGAACTGAGACCGGTCGTTTACATTTCGACCAGACGGGTCTTAGTCCGCCGATGTGAGTTCCACTGCGTCCACCGTTGGCGCAGACCCGCCACCAAGTAGCTCAAGCGCCTCAGGGATGACATCGAGCACGGCCTCGAGCATTTCGAGTGCTCGCTCGGGGGCGCTACCAAGGTTAAGAATTAACGCCGGTCCACGAGTTCCTGCTTGCGCACGAGACATACGGCCTCGTGGACTCACCGAGCGCATGGCTTCGGCCATTCCGGGGGCAGTTCTGTCGAGAATCCGCTGGGTAGCCTCTGGAGTGAAGTCACGAGGGCCAAAGCCCGATCCGCCTGTAGTCAAAATGAGGCCGTTAAACCCATAAGCCATGTACGACAGTGCATTAGAAATCTCGCCGACGTTATCGGGAACAACTCGGTGCTCGATGACTTCAAAACCGCCGACATCCAGTCGACTGACTAGAGCCATGCCGCTCAGGTCCTCCCGACTACCAGCAGCAATGCTGTCGGAAACGGTGAGCACTTTGGCTTGAAGAAACGTGGGCTGTGGCATCGGCAATCCATCTGAGTAGAAGCGGCTGATCGATCATGCTAGCTGTACACAAACAAGCACATACCGTCGGTGTCCTCAGCCTGCGGGAACAAGATTGCTCCACGCCCCCAAGGCTGCCAAGGCCCAGCCGGGGGCGACAAGGCTTCTAGTTCGGGGTACCTCTGCTGTATGTACTCGTCCACGCCAGTCGTCTCTACTGCAGAGAGGGTGCACACGCTGTAGGCCAGACGGCCTCCTGGGGCAAGCAATTCGACGGCAGCATCCACTAGGTCTCGTTGGAGCGAAGCAAGGCGTTGTGGAGCTTGGGAGTCAACTCTCCATCGAGCATCGGGGCGACGACGAAGTACGCCAAGACCTGAACAAGGGGCATCCAAAAGGACGAGGTCTGCTGAGTGCGGACGAAGGCCCGGATGAAGTGCGTCACCCACCATCGGAAGCAGATCGTTGAGCCCGAGACGCAAAGCATTCTCGACAATCAGGTCTACCCTGTGTGGCTGCAGGTCTGCAGCTATCACCACGCCACCCGCTGCTGCACAACCTGTTGCCTTGCCTCCGGGAGCGGCACAGAGGTCAATCACTAACTCCCCGGGCTGTACTGCCAAGAGTTCGACTACCCATTGCGAGGCAAGGTCCTGGGTATAGCCATCGGCTCGGTGGGTGGCCTCCGCCGAACTGTTCATGTTCCTTAACGCCGCTACTGCTCTTTCGTGACCGAGGTCCGTGACGAGTTGCTCGTAGATCCAGTCTGGATACGAGAGCTCTGTTTGCTCATCGGGAAACTCAATTTTTGAACGTGTCACCTGTCGCAGGACAGCGTTTGTGAGTCCACGAAAACGCTTCGGAGCGGCCTCGACAGTTGTTCCAACTGCGGCGTAATCGGGAATGTCTTCGCGGTAGGCAAGCTGATAAGCACCCAGGCGCAGAACTCTGCGCGCTGCCGGAGGCGGATCTGAACTTAAAAAGCGGTCGATGAGGTGATCACAAGCTCTTTGATGACGAAGGCTGCCATAAACCAAGTCAGTAGCGAACCCACGATCCTGCTGCCCGAGACCAGAGCCATCAAGAACCTTCGAGAGGATCAGGTTGGAATATGCACCTTCATCCTCAACCCGTGCGAGAACCTCAAGCGCAACTCGCCGAGCCGCTACGCCCTCCATCTGACTCGTTGCTGCTGCATTCCCTGCTCTATCACTCGTTGATGCGCTCATTCGCCGAATACCTCTCCCGCAGGTCGTGCCCCGTTGGCCCAGTCAGAAGCAGACATCGCCGCCTTCCCTTCTGGCTGAACACGGAGCAGTTCGATCCAGGAGTCACCCGTTCGCACCAAACCTGCCGCTGCAAGAGTGCCCGGCGCAACTGGAGCTTTCCGCATGCTTGGATCACCCTCGAGGACATCAAATTGGACGATCTGAGCACTCAGGACTTTGAATCGCTTCTGTCGAAAAGATGTCCATGCTCCACCCACACGAATCCTGCGAAGTAGGAGCTCGCTTGGGCTATCCCACAGCAGTTGTGCATCAGGGGCGTGCAGCTTGTGCGCGTAGGTGACTCCGAGTTCAGATTGGGGGATTGCCTCACCAAGGCCTTGATGAAGTTGATCGAGAAGCAGATCAGAACCCAGTGATACCAATTGGTCTCGTAGCTCTGCAGCAGTCACGCGATCATCAAGGTCGATCTCCGCCTGCGCATAGATCCCTCCCGTATCTAGACCCTCCGCCACCTCCATCACACAAACCCCCGTCTGAGCATCGCCGGCAAGAATCGCTCGTTCCACTGGTGCAGCCCCGCGCCACCGAGGCAGTAACGAGAAGTGCAGGTTGACCATGTTCAGGTGATCCAGCAATTGCGAGGAAATGATTCGCCCGTAGGCGACAACTACACCTAAGTCCGCATCCAGACTCAGGACATCTTGAGGGTCTTCAGAGACTGTCAGACCGAGCTCCATCGCGACGGCCTTCACCGGACTCGGGGTAACTGCTGAACCTCGTCCACGCCGAGTATCTGCAGCAGTCACGACCAGGACTACCTCATGGCCAGCCGAGCAGAGGGCTCTCAAGGGAGTAGTAGCCACCTCGGGGGTACCGAAATACACCAACCTCACGAGAGCGATTCGCTAGTAATGATGTCCAGCACTATCAAGACCGAAAGAGCCCAAATTTTGGTTTTGCCGGGGATGCAAGTTCGGCACCAAGGCCAGCGACCCCACTGGGTGCCTCCATGGCTATCTTGCGCAGTGCCTTCTTAGCCGACCGACGCTGATCCTCGTCTAGGTGATCGATGAGCAAAATCCCATTGAGGTGATCGAGTTCATGTTGCATCAGTCGGCCCAAGAAATCATCAGCCTCAAACTCAACCTCATGCTCATCTAGGTTGAGGCCAGTGATATTGACGGTACTGGGCCGAACAATGTCAAAACGCAAACCTGGAACCGAGAGGCACCCCTCGTAGAACTCGCACTCCCCATCAGACTCCGTGATGACGGGATTAATGAGGACCTGAGGCCCATCTCCTGCGCCAAGGTCATAGACCATAAATCGCTTCTGCACACCTACCTGTGGAGCCGCTAGTCCGGCCCCTTGAGCCTCGTACATGGTCACGTACATGTCTTGACAAAGTGCCGCTAGCCGACCGTCGATCTCGGTGACATCTGAGGCGCGCTGGCGCAACACGGGGTCGCCAATGATTCGGATGGCATACGGGGAGGCCATGGCGAACAGACTACCGTGCTTGCCGTGCACCCACCCGACAGTCCCGAACCAGAGAAGCAGGAGAATGCCGAGGAGTACTACTTTTCTGGCACTCCGAGCGGGCCCTCACGGCCTTCCTCAGTTCGACTCGTGCTCCCTGACTTCACCGTCGAGCTCATTACTGACAGCGGCATATTCTCATCCTCTCGCATCGATGCAGGGACCAAGATTTTGCTGATGGAACTAGAGGATCTGCCCCTAGGCGATCTCGTTGACTTGGGCTGCGGATATGGACCAATTGCAACAACCTTGCTACGGCGATTTCCGGGGCAACCAGTCTGGGCAGTTGATGTGAACTCGCGTGCTCGCAGTATCTGCGCTCAGAACCTTGAGGCCAACGCACAATCAGATTCAGAGTTCCATGTGATCTCCCCTGAGGAGGTACCAGCTGACCTGCAAGTCGCCGGTCTCATCTCGAACCCGCCCATCCGCATCGGAAAGCAGGCTCTGCATACGCTCCTTGAGTTCTGGCTTGGGCGGCTGTCCTACCCAGCGGGAGTGGCTTGGCTCGTCGTGCACAAGCACCTCGGCGCAGATTCGCTTACCCGCTGGCTCGAGAGTCAGGGCTACGTAGTGACCAAGGTGCGATCCCGTCAAGGCTACCGAATCCTAAAAGTCTCCCCAGGCGAACAGCACGCTCCACGAGCGGACTCAACTGCGTAAACGAGCGGGATCGACTTGTAGGCGGAGCCGTCCAACTGGGCGATCTACCTGAGACAGAACCTCTTGTAGCCGGCCAGAAACCCTCGACCGGAGAAGCCACTGCCCATCTTCGGCCTGTTGAACCTCTACACCTTGGGGCGTGCCGAGCCGTGCAATGAACTCCGGCGCAGCCTCGTAACCAACCTGCGCAATAGCTGCAGCGGGAGGAAAGCCAAGCAGTATGCGACGTTGGGCCTCGGAGAAACTGACGAGCATCGGCTCTGCTCTGAGCGCCGCCTGAATAGATTCATGATCAGGGCGGCGTGTCTGCACGACTACGCGCCCACCCACTCTGCCTGCCTCCCGCCCGCCCACTCTGCCAGCCTCCCGCCCGCCCACTCTGCCAGCCTCCCGCCCACCCACTCTGCCAGCCTCCCGCCCACCCACCAGTCTCGAGGAGAGCATGAGTAAGGCGAGCGCTTCTTCGGCGGCGCGGTAGCGCGGAGCAAGCAACTCCTGATCGAAGTCCAAAAATGCCACGAGCGAAACATCTTGAAGGCGATGAAGCACCGCCTGAGTACCAATAAAAATCCGAGCGGCTGCTGAGTAGTCAGATCCCGAGGGTTGATCTGCAGCGGACTTCGGACTTGCAGCCGTAATGGCATGCACTGGCTCTTTTGCCAGTGCCTCTAGCTCTTCTCTCGCCCTCGTTACCCCTCCACGAAGAATCGATAGGGCCATCGATCCGCACTCCAAGCAGATAGCTGGTCGCTCTTGAATGCATCGGGTACAGACCAATCGGCCGTTGTCGTCCTGAGAGACTGCGGCGCTGCACCGCTCACACTCCGCGAGAGTTCCGCAACTTCTACAAGCTAGAAGCCTGGCCCTACCTGTCCGGTTCAAAACACAGACAACTCGCTCACCAGAGCGAGCAGTTTCACGGATCATTTCCACAAGCCGTGACGAGAACAGCCCTGTTCGCCCAATATCCTCGCCGCGTCGGTCGAGCACAGTCAGCGCTGCCCATCCAGAGCGCTCCTCAGACCGAGACAGCCGTCCCCGTGGTTCAAGAGGCACATCCACGGTGAGTAGCGGGCGTGGCAGAAACCGCTCACCCACTTGGGCTAGCTCGGCCTGAGATTCGAACTCACAGCTTTGCTGTTGGGCAAGAAGCGCCTCTAAAGACGGACAGGGGGACACGAGCAAACATGGCACCTGCGCCTGTCGTGCTCGCTCGATTGCTATATCTCGTGCGTTCCACGTTGGAGAGGACTCGCTCTGCAACATCTCATCGTGCTCGTCGATAACCACAACCGCTGCTAGTGCCGGTGCCGGTGCAAACGCTGCCCCACGACCGCCTACGACGCTGGCACCTCCCACAGCAGCCTGAAAGTCCCAGGGCCACGCAGCAACTGCAGCCCCCGAGGCCCGCAGCCCGCGTGCGACACGCTGCGACTCGGCAATCGTGGGCAGGATTGCCAAGACTTGGCCCAGTCGCGCTGCTGCAACGACGATGCTCAGCGGATCCGTGCTTGGGGAAACCTGCAGTACATGGTTTCCCGCTCCGAGGAGGAGTATCGACTCTGCTAGCTCGTTCGCCTCTCCGCCAGTAGCAGGGCGAACTCGTAACGGAGGCAGTCGGTTGACTACCCGCTCCGGGGAAGCTGCCCGCAGCATGGTGGTGAGCCTGCCGCTCCATCGCCAGGCAGCCCAGCGACACAGATCAATCATCGTCTGATCA
>CAMDAT010000105.1 GCA_945888825.1 Bifidobacterium breve
CGTGTTGCTGATTTATCGGAACCTACGCTCGGCTGATATCGACGAGCTCGACGAGATGAAGGGCTGAACGGTATGTGGTTCTTCACGCATGTCTGGATTATCCCTGCGCTCATGGCGCTGTCCTTCCTGCTCATCTTGTTCTTTGGCAAAAAGATGCCCAAGAAGGGTGCAGAGATTGGAATTGTCTTTGTAGGGGCAGCATTTGTGCTTGCTCTGCTCACAGGCGGCAACTGGATTGCTTGGAGCAACGACAATCCAAAGGGTGATGGCCCAGCGGCCGAGGGTGCTGCACTAGCAAATGTTGATCCAAGCTGTTCAAGCGTGGCCGCAGAAGCCGCAGCAGCGGGCGAAGCCGCTGAGCATGGCGAGGGCAAAAAGGGCGAAGGGCACAGCAAAGACGCAGAGGGTCACAGCAAAGAGGGTGCCTCTGCTGCAACGTCTGCTCCGCTAGGCGAATCCGCTGCTCCGGTTGCTGCCACTACGAGTAGTGCCGAAAAAGCGGGCAAAGAAGAAGTTGCGACTCGGCCAGTGGTCTCTTGCATTAACTGGTTCCAGAACGGCGATCAGACCATTTCGATTGGCACGCTGGTGGACGGTCAGTCCGTTCTGTTGCTCATTGTTGTGACGCTGATCTCGCTGTTGGTGCACGTATTCAGCACGGATTACGTGCACGGGGATCGTCGATACACCCACTACTTCGCATTCCTCAGCTTGTTCACTGCCTCCATGTTGTTCTTCGTGCTCAGCGAGAACACCCTGCAGATGATTGTTGGCTGGGAGTTGGTTGGAGTCTGCTCCTTTGCGTTGATCGGCCATTGGTGGGAAGAGAAGCCGAACTCTGACGCTGCGCTCAAGGCCTTCTTGACAAACCGTGTGGGCGATATTGGTTTGCTGGTCGGCGTCATAGTGTTGTACTTCGCAGCGGGTAAGTCGTTCTCCATCATGGACCTCAACATTTTGGCAAATGAGGGTGAGATTTCTCACAACTTGCTACTCATCGGTTCGTTGTGTCTCATCACGGCGGTCATGTCCAAGTCCGGGCAGTTCATCCTGCATACTTGGCTTCCCGATGCCATGGCCGGCCCGACCCCAGTCTCTGCGCTGATTCACGCCGCCACCATGGTGGTAGCGGGTGTGTACATGGTGGCTCGTCTGTACCCCGTGTTCTTCGAAGGCCTGTCCATCTCTGGATCCTCGGTCAACGCGCTGTCCATGATCGGGGCAATCACGGCACTCTTTGGCGCCATGTTGGCCTTCGTGCAGAAGGACATCAAGAAGGTGCTGGCCTACTCGACGGTCTCGCAGCTTGGCTTCATGGTCACGGCACTGGGAGTCGGTGCGTGGACTGCAGCACTGTTCCACTTGTTTACACACGCATTCTTTAAGGCCTGCCTGTTCCTCGGCGCTGGCTCGCTCAGCCACGCATGTCACCACAGCTTCAACATGGTCGATGACATGGGCGGACTCCGAAAGATCATGCCGAAGACGTTCTGGACCTATCTAGTGGCTACTGCCGCCCTAGCTGGGGTATTCCCGCTGTCAGGGTTCTGGTCGAAAGACGAGATCCTTGCCGGTACTGGATCATTCCCTGGAACTACAGGAGCCAATGGTGAATATCACGTCATGCTAGTGATGTTGCTGCTTGCAGCTTTCTGCACTGCGGCCTATATGACCCGAACGATTTGGTACGCCTTCTATGGCGAGTACCGCGGCCATGGAACCCCTCATGAGTCAGGGCCAAGAATTACGACCCCGCTCATCATCCTGGCTTCGCTTGGAGCAATTGCAGGTATCTTCAACCTTCCTGCGGCCTTCGATTTCTTACCCGAGGGGGCTCAAACCCGCTTTGAGCACTATGTAGAACCAGTGGGGCTCTACTTCCCGGCCATCACGCACGCAGGCTTCAATCCTGCGCTAGCCGTGATCTCGGTCTTGGTTGGGCTCTCAGGTATTGGGCTGGCCTACTTGTACTTCTTCAAGGATGCCTTTGCCGGTCTGCATGGTTTGGCCGAACGCAACAAGGTTGCAGCCTTCTTTAAGAACATTCTCGTCAACAAGTACTACTTCGATTGGCTGTACACCACAGTCATCGTTGGGTTTGTGAAAGGCCCGCTCGCCCGGGCAGCCAATTGGTTCAGTGCCAACGTCATTGATGGCACGGTGAACCTGGTCGGAAAGACTGCAGTTGGCTCGGGTAGTTGGGTTTATAAGAACGTCGACCAAAAGGTCGTCGACGGCGCCGTTAATGGTGCCGGGTCATCTGCGAGTGGTGTTGGCGCAATGCTGCGTCTCACTCAGACCGGACGGATCCAGCAGTACGCAGCACTGTTCTTCGCCGCTGTAGCAATTTTGGCCGGCGTGTTCGTGGTGGTAATCGGCTGATGAACGACAGGGAGAGCCGAATCCGATGATGAATTTCTTGAACGACTGGGGTCTTGTCCTCACTATTTTCTTGCCGTTGGCAGGGGCGTTAGTGATGATGGCCATACCCAAACAATCTGAGGGTGCCATCAAACTTGTGGCATTGGGCGCACCGCTAGCTGCGGCCGCTATGGGCATCTTGTTAATGCTCAACTTTGACTATGGCGATTCAGAAAGCCTGCAGTTCATGGTCAACAGGAACTGGATTGAGCTGATTAACAGCAACTTCATTCTGGGCCTTGATGGGCTCTCGTTACCGCTGTTAGCGCTCACCTTGTTCATTGTTCCGCTGGTCGTGATTTACAGCTGGCAGCATGTGCCAAACCCTGGCAACCCCAAAGCATTCTTCACACTCATGCTGATTCTTGAAACAGCGATGATCGGATCCTTCCTTGCTCAGGACCTGATTCTGTTCTTCGTGTTCTTCGAGGTCACGCTGCTCCCGATGTACTTCCTGATTGGGGTCTGGGGTGGCGAGCAGCGCCGCTACGCCTCGATCAAGTTCTTCTTGTACACCCTCTTCGGATCAGCGTTCATGATCGTGGCTTTCGTAGCGCTGTACTTCCTAGCGAAGGCTCCTACTGGAATCGCACTTGAACAATTGCGGGCCTTGGGTGGGAGTTACGCAGATATGCAAGCGGGGGATCCGCTCCGCAGCTTTGGTATGCAAGCGCTCACCTATTCGGGTGCCGCAGGCATTGCCAAGACCACGGCCATTGTCATCTTTGGTGGCATGTTCTTGGGCTTTGGCATCAAGGTGCCGATGTTCCCGTTCCATACCTGGTTGCCAGACGCTCACACCCAAGCCCCCACGCAGGGCTCAGTCATCCTTGCAGCAGTCTTGCTGAAGTTGGGTACCTACGGATTCATCCGAATTGCAATTCCAATCCTCCCTGTTGCTGCTCGAGCTTGGGCACCGATCATTGGCATCTTGGCCGTGATTGGCATCATCTACGGTGCGCTTGGCTGTCTGGCCCAGACAGATATGAAGCGGCTCATTGCATTCTCTTCGGTGTCGCATATGGGTTACACCATGTTGGGAATCTCTACCCTGACTGCCTTTGGCTTGAACGCCGCTGTGTTCGGCATGGTGGCTCACGGCCTGATCACTGGGCTGTTGTTCTTCATCGCAGGCTCAGTCAAGGAGCGTTACCACACGCTCGATATCAAGCGACTCGGCGGCCTGCTCATCTCGGCCCCCAAGATGGGCTGGATTCTAGGTTTCGCCACCATGGCTTCACTCGGCCTTCCTGGTTTGGCCGGCTTCTGGGGCGAGTTCCCCGCAATTCTTGCGGCTTATGAGCCTGCAGTTGGGCTGAACGTGGCGCTGTTCCGCACCCTCATGGTGCTAGCCGCTGTCGGCACAGTGTTGGCTGCTGGCTACCTGCTCTGGCTGTATCAGCGCACTGCGTTTGGGACTCCAAGCGAAGAGTTCGAAAATGATCCCAACATCACCGACGTGAACAAGTTTGAGTGGTTGGCATGGTCCCCAATTATTGCGGGCATTGTCATTCTCGGTTTCTTCCCAGGCCTGATCTTTAATGTCGCTGGCCCTGCTGTTGAAGTTATTGCCCGAACGGTCGGGGGCTGATCCTCAGTGATCGCCACACTCCTGCAACTCCTTCCAGAGGCGGACTTCTTGTCGCCGACCATTGACTGGCATGCCATCGCGCCCGAGATGGTGATTCTGATAGGAAGCTTGGTTCTGATCCTGCTCGACTCGTTCAAGTTGGACAAGGCCAAGCCGTTCATGCCCACGCTGGCAAGTTTGGTATTGCTCGGAGCCCTGATACCCGTGATTACCTTGGCCATAGACGGCAGCACCAGGGTGCTCTTTGGTGGTTCCTACGTTGTTGATTCCATGTCGTTGGTACTCAAGGCGCTGTTCTTGGTCTCGGCCTACATAGTTGTGCTGATGTCCACGAACTATGTGGCAGACGGCGACTACTGGGAGAGCGAGTATTACTCCCTGATTGTGGCCGCTGTCTTGGGCATGCTGGTGATGTGCTCGGCTCGCGATCTGCTCATGATCTTTGTTGCGCTCGAACTGCTCTCCATCCCGGCGTACATGCTTGCGGCTTGGCGCAAAGGTGACGAGAAGTCGAACGAGGCTGGACTGAAGTACTACCTGATGGGTGTATTCGCTTCAGCAGTGCTGCTGTACGGCATGTCGCTGATGTACGGCGTAGGTCGTTCAACTCGCCTTGATGTCATTGCTGAAAATCTGGTGCGAATCGGTGATGGGCGCGGCGCTCCGATTGTGACTCTGGCCATGATTTTTGTGATCATCGGCTTTGCTTTCAAGGTATCGGCAGTGCCCTTCCATACCTGGGCTCCAGATACCTACGAGGGTGCGCCCACTCCAGTAACGGCTTTCTTGGCGGTGGCGTCAAAGACGGCCGGGTTCGTTGCGCTCATCCAGATCGTCTTTTACTGCTTCGCTGCTCGTCCTGACATTATCCAGCCCGTATTTGCAGTATTGGCGATTCTCTCTATGACAGTGGGCAACCTGATTGCGCTCAAGCAGACCAACGTGGTTCGCATGTTGGCATACTCTGGTATTGCTCAGGCTGGGTTCATGTTGGCTCCATTCGCTGTGATCGAGACCAATCGAGAGCAGGCATTGTCCTCAATCGTGATCTACCTAGTGATTTATGCGGCTATGAACTTGGGCGCCTTCGCCGTCATCATTGCCATCACTCGCAAGACTCGCTCGGCCGAAATCACGTCCCTAGGTGGCCTGTTCAGTTACATGCCAGGGCTCACCGTAGTGATGACCATCTTCTTGGCATCACTCGCAGGGATCCCGCCCTTCGGTGGCTGGTATGCCAAGTTCGGCGTCTGGCAGGCCCTGATCGGTGGAAACACAGCGCTTGGCTACGCACTGGCAATCATCATGGCTATCAACACCGTTGTGGCCGCCTACTACTACCTGAACGTGGCTAAGACCATGTGGTTCGATGAAGCCCCAGATGGAGACACCGCCCCAGTCAAGATTCCGTTCACCTTGATAGGTGCTATGGGAATCACAGTGGTTGCAACCGTTATGTTCGGCGTGTTGCCAGGGCTCCTCACCAACATCAGCGATTTCAGTCCAGTAGCTGCAGCCCTCGGCCGCTAGGGCGACCTAGTGGTCGAACAACCGAAGCCGCTGCTTGACGACCTACTCGAGAGGATTTCTCGAAACGGCTCGATTCGCTTTGATGAGTTCATGGAGCTTGCGCTCTATCACCCCTCGGGCGGATTCTTTTCTAGCGGGGGAGGAGCCGGCCGTGCTGGAGCAGACTTTCTGACTAGCCCCGAAGTGGGCCCGCTATTCGGCATGGTCTTGGCAGAGTTTCTTGACGCCCGCTGGCAAGAACTTGGATGCCCCGATCCGTTTGTTGTGGTCGAAGCTGCTGCAGGCCGAGGTGCTCTCGCCATAGCAGTTCGTGCTGCTCAGCCTGCATGTGCTCCTGCTCTGCGCTACGTGCTCGTCGAGCGGTCTGAGGCACTCAGAGAGCGTCAGGGGGACTACCTACCGCTGGTGCAGCCTTACGAGGTCTTTGGGCCAGCGACTGATGAGGACCAAGCGCTAGTCACAGTTGATCAGGGTGCAGGCCCCTTGTTCTGTTCGCTTGCTGATCTGCCAGCGGAATCAGTGGTCGGGGTGGTGATTGCGAACGAACTGCTCGACAACCTGCCGGTTCGTATTCTTGAACGCGGTGCTACCGGCTGGTTAGAACTGCGGGTGACTGTTCAAGATGGCGAGTTGTCTGAGTTGGTCGTGCCAGCGGACCCAGTAACGGATCGCCTAGCAACTGAACTGCTTCCACAGGCACAGTTGGGGGCACGGATTCCTTTGCAGACTCAAGCAGCTGACTGGCTGTATCGGGCCCTGTCGCTCATCCGAAAGGGTTCAGTTCTGGTCATTGACTACTGCGCAGATTCCGCCGGTTTGTCCGAGCGCTCGAGTGCTGAGTGGTTGCGGACCTATCAGGCGCACAAGCGCGGTCAGCACCCGCTGCACGCCCCGGGTAGCCAAGACATCACCTGCGAGGTTGCTCTAGATCAACTGCAACGAGTAGCTCCTGGTCTTCAGTCCTCAACACAAGCAGACTGGATGTCGCAGTGGGGGATTGACCGTCTTGTCGAGGTTGGGCGCCAGATCTGGAGCGAAGGTGCCAGCGAGGGAAGTTTGGAAGCAGTACGAGGACGCAGTCGAGTCATCGAGGCAGAAGCGTTACTCGACCCTGCAGGCCTAGGGGACTTTCAGGTGTTGGAGTGGCACATAGGCTGATGGCTTATCTTCACTTCGCAACATGACAGGACCAGAGATGAACATCGAAGTTGCCAAGCAAAATCTGTCGCAGGTGCGAGTCGAGCCAGCACAGGGTCGCCCCCTAGAAGAAGGCCAAGTTCGCCTGCGAGTTAAGGCCTTTGCCCTGTCATCAAACAACATCACCTATGCGGTTTTCGGAGACATGTTGAGCTATTGGGAGTTCTTCCCGGTCAGCACAACTGATGCTGCAGACTGGGGCCGTATTCCAGTCTGGGGGTTTGGTGAGGTAGTTGAAAGCAGGTCTGCCGATGCTGTAGCCGGCGAACTTTTCTATGGGTATTTTCCGATGTCTTCGGAGTTGATCATCCTGCCTGGGCGTGCTGATCAACGAGGTATCACCGATATCTCTCCTCATCGAACTGCCCTTGCGTCTGCCTACAGTCGCTACAGCCGCTGTGTTGCTGACCCCATCTACCGTTCAGACCGCGAGCAGCAGCACATGTTGTTGTACCCGTTGTTCTTTACGGCCTTTTTGATTGATGATTTCCTGCTCGACCAGGCCGAGTTTGGTTCCGAGCAGATGGTCATCTCGAGCGCCTCAAGCAAGACTGCGATCGGCGTTGCTTATCTCGCACGGGAGCGAGGGGTGAAAGTCTGTGGGCTGACCTCGGCGGCCAACCTCGAGTTCACCAAGGGCTTGGATGTCTATGACCAGGTGTATTCCTACGAGCAGATTGATCAGATTGCGAACAGGCCATCGGTCTATGTGGACATTGCTGGTAACCAAGATGTGCTGCTAGCTGTGCACACTCATTTGAGTGGCCTTCTTGAACACTCGATGACCGTAGGTGGCACCCATTGGGATCACTCAGCAGATTCTGCGGGCCAACAGATTCCTGCCCCAGCACCTCAATTCTTTTTTGCTCCAACCCAGATAGCAAAGCGAACCAAAGACTGGGGATCCGAACAGCTCGACGCCAGCGTCAGCAGCGCATGGGACAGCTACGTTGAGTGGAGCACTAGCTGGGTCGAGTACCAAGACGTTCAGGGGGCCGATGCCGTAACGGCGGCCTACTTGCAGCTTCTTGCTGGTGGGGTTGATCCTCGTACTGGGTTTATCTGCTCTTTGCCCACAAGCTGACCTCTGCCCGGTAGGGATGTAGGAGCGACCTGCGCCCTAGGCTTCGACGATGTCCTGAATCGCAGGACTAAACACCACGAGTAAGTCGATGTAGGCAGCAGGGTCAGCCACACCTGACCAGTCGTAGTTCAGAATCTGCTGACGACTTCGCCGGCCAAGGGTGAGTCGAGCAGCCTCAAACGGGGCAATCCGCAGCGAGCCGGCTGGTTCCCCAGATGTCTTTGGGTCGTTCTGGGCCTGAAGGTCGCCAGCGGCGGGCAGGATTTCAATCTCCAGAGCGTTCAGGTCAGAGCGTTCAATTCTCTGCTGCCAGCCAGTCACGAGTTGTTCCACAATCCAGGTCAGCGTGCTGTCACGGTCGCCTCCTGGAATTCCTAGGGCACCTCGGACATCTTGTTCGTGGGTCCACAGGTCAATGACCAAACGTGGGTCGATCTGGTCTGCCATTGGCATGAGGAGTTCTTCAACGGCAGGTGCTTTTGAGTCCCACTCTTCGAGGAGTTCGCTCAAGGAACGACCCCGCCGGGCCTGAACTTGAGCCTCGGTCCATGGGTCGGTAGCGACCCCTTCTAGGCGACCCGCCAAGACGTCATCGGCCACGCCTGCCATATGCGCAAAGTTGTCAGACACTGTCCACTCTGGAGTGGCCACAACGTTGACTTGCCCCTGAGACTCACTCAAGCTGCGGCCAAGGAGTTGAAAGCTTGTTCGGTTGAACTGGTATCTCTCGATCAGGTTCATGCGACCGAACCGTAGCCTTGGAGTAGGGAGTTTCAGGATTTCTCACGGCCCGACGGAGGTTCTGTGTTTCCTCTACCATTCGAAGCTCAGCGAACGAGAAGTAGGGGACTTGATGACGGACCAAACGAATAATCCTGATGGCAGCGCTACTGATGCAGCGACCATCGAGGACTACTTTCGCGAGCACCGAACCTTTGCTCCTTCGGAGGCCTTCGTAGCTGCGGCCAACCTCTCAGATCCAACGATTTACGCCACTGCAGCACAGGACCCAGAGGCTTTTTGGGCTGCGCAAGCTCGCGATTCCCTGACTTGGTTCCAGGACTTTCATACGACTCTTGAATGGGATCTACCAAACGCCAAGTGGTTCCTCGGCGGCAAATTGAACGTCTCATATAACTGTCTCGATCGCCATGTCGAGGCTGGTTTGGGTCAGAAGGTTGCCCTCCATTGGGAAGGTGAGCCCGGCGATACTCGAACCCTGACCTACTCGGACTTGTTGGATCAGGTGCAGCGCTTTGCGAACGTGTTGCTTGGCCTAGGCGTACAACGTGACGACCGGATCTGCTTGTACATGCCGATGATCCCAGAGGCCGTCATTGCCATGCTCGCGTGCACCAGAATCGGCGCGATTCACACCTTGGTTTTTGGTGGATTCAGCCCTGATTCACTTGTGGATCGAATCAACGATGCCGGTGCAGTAGTCGCTATCAC
>CAMDAT010000106.1 GCA_945888825.1 Bifidobacterium breve
TTCCGCAATTACTACCGTCACCCCGAGGTCGTGAACTAGGCGGGTGATGGCAGCGAGAACCTCCTCGCTAGCCGTTGGGTCAAGGGCCGAGGTGGGCTCATCAAGCACGAGCACTCGCGGATGTGCGGTCAGCACTGATCCAATAGCAACCCGTTGCTGTTGGCCGCCTGAGAGACTGCGAATCGGCCGGTTTCGCAACTCTGCGATACCTAATAGGTCAAGGGTTTCTTCTACCCGCTTGCGCATCACAGCCGGCTCGATTGCTAGTTGCTCCATGGCATAGGCGAGTTCCTCTTCCACCGTATCGGTCACAAAACCGGCAAGCGGATCTTGGCCGACCACACCGATCAAATCGGCGAGTTCTCTTGGCGGGTGACTAGATGTGTCACGGCCATTCACGGTCACTCGACCAGAAAGAATCCCACCGGTGAAATGTGGCACGAGCCCGTTGATTGCGCCTAGCAGGGTGGATTTACCAACCCCGGTTCTACCCACCACAAGGCATAGTTCGCCCTCTTCAATATGCAAGTCAACATCGCTCAGAGTGCGATGTTGTGCCTCGGGGTAGGTAACGCTGACATGTTCGAAACGGATCATGACCGCACCGGAGGTGGAGCGATCCACGCTGGCAAAGCACCAACCAAAATGGCAAGCGTCGGCAGGAGCGGAAGTGCTGGCCACTGCAGTGGTTGCAGCGAGGGATTCAGGCTCGTGGGGTTTCGGACTGCAGCAGCGAACATGGTGGTCGCGACGAGGATTCCAATTGCTGAGACCCCCCACTCAGCAAGTAGCCACGGGTCTGGCCGGTAACGAGTTCGCTGCACCCTTTGACCGCCGATAAAAAAACCAATACCTGCAGCAAGTAGCCCCACTGCGAGCATCGGGACACCGAGGGTCCATGGACTGCTGCCATCAAGAAGCCCGTAAATGCCAATACATACCCCGATGAGTCCAGCAAGGACCAGAGTTCCAGTTAGGCGCCGGGTGCGTTGCGGAACATGTGCAGTCCTTCCGTATCCCCTCGAGTCCATAGCTGCTGCTAAGAGCAGTGAGCGATCAAGTGCATCGGTCATTACTGGTACTAGGACCTCTGCAAAGAAGTGAGTTCGTCGGCCGAGTTCACCCCGCAACCTGCGCGCTTTGCGGATCCGCTGTGCACTTTCGACTAACTGCGGAGCCATGGTCAATGCAACGGTCAGCGCTACACCGACCTCATGAAGGGCTCCGGGCACGGACTTGAGTAGCCGCTTTGGGTTTGCCAGCACATTCGCCGCACCTAAGCAGATGAGCAGAGTTGCTAACCGAAGTCCGTCATAGAACGCCGCTAGTAGGCCTTCAAGTGAGACCGCACCGCCAATCCGAACACCAGCGGCTACTGAAGGTAACTCCAGTTCGGGAAGCCGAAAGAGAACATGCGCCCCGTATTGCCCATCTAGCAGCAAGCGAAACGCCAAGCGGGTTCCGATGATGATGAGGCCGAACCATAGATAGGCCTTGAAACCCTTGGCCCAAGGCGCTTCGGTGCGTCGAGCGGAGACTACAAAGGCGACTACGGCCAGAATAAGGCCGAGTAAAAGTGGGTTGGTTGTTCGACTAGCTGCCGTTGCCATCCCCAAGGCCCAGATCCACCATGCACCTGGGTGCAGGTCTCTTGCAGTGCGCCGGACTCGAGCAGAAGGTTGGGCTACAGGCCCCGTTCGCTCAGGGGCGAGTTGCACGTCGCCTCAACAGCACGGCGCCAGATCCAATGCCGAGGAGCAGTACTACTGCTACGAGGAGTCCGACCGGAGATGAGGTCGAGCCAGTTTCTTGGTTCAGGCTGAGCGCGGTCGGCGCGGTTTGCTCGCGATTGCGTGAGCGCGAAGCACCGGGCTCTTTTGAATTTGCAGGATCTTTCGAATTTGAAGGGCTAGAGGAGGCAAGGCTGCTGCTAGGAGCGACCCCGGGTGGAGCACTCGGGGTTGCTGCGGCATCTGCTGGGCTTGGCGCTGGGGCTGGCGTTAGGGGCGGAGTTAGAACTGGAGTAGGGGCTGGGCGTGAAGCTGCTGCTGGGTCTGTGGCTGGGGCAGGAGTGAGGGTCGGGGCTGCATCTAGTGGGAGGGCTGCGGCATCTCCTGCGGCTGAGATTGGAACGACTGCTGAATCGCAGCCTCCTCCGACTGAGAGCGATGGGCTGCTAGCAGCAAGCGCAGGTGGTGGTGGCACTCGGGGTGCTGGCGCATCTGAATCACTCCGATTCAGGGAGAACGACCAGCCCTGCACCGAGCCTGGCGGAGGCAAAATATTTCCTGCACCCAAGCTGCTGTAGCACCAGTTTCCGCCTCGATTAGCTAGCCAGTACGACCAATATGCAGTGGTAGGCGCTGGTTGAATGCATTGTTCTGTAGTTGGGAGTCCCGCAATCTTGCAGAGAAACCCTGGGGCACGAGTGGCTGTTTGAAAGTTGATTCCGGCAGCAGTCAGAGCCTCGAATCCATTTTCTACTTTGCTTGATACGCAGCGGGTACTGATGCCACCACCTAGATCTTGAAAGTCAATCACTACCGTGATGCCGGTTGCAGTAGTGCATGCACCCTCTGCTGCTGCAACGGGTGGAGCGTGCAGGAGTGAGGCGCTCAGAACTCCGGCAATTCCGATTCCGATTATCACTGACCGGGGTGCCCTCAGCGGTTTAGATTTCTGGCTCACAGCGACTGCTGCAAGTCCAAGCATCATGAGTGCGATGCCTAAAAAGATGAGCGGTTTCGAGGGGCTACCGGTGAATGCAAGTGAGGTTGCAGTGGTCTGGGCTCCCAGCACGGCTGCGGGGGCCTCACTAGTCGGTGCTGCAGTAGTCGGTGCTGCAGTAGTCGGTGCAGTGGGCGCTGTGGTTGGCGGGGCCGTGGTTGGGGGGCCTGTAGTTGGGGAGACTGTGGGCAATTCCGCTTCCACTGCGGGTGCGAACGGAGCTAGGCCTAGGGCAAGCACTCCTTGGGTTGTTGCGCGGCGCCACTGATCTGCAAGGTTGCTAGGAATCCCAGTTGTGACTGCGGCCGCACGAGCCGATGGCGTATACGCGATTGCGCCGTTGAGTTGAAGCGAGGATGTGATCCAATTGGCGGCTCGTTCGGCCGCTTCTAGTTGCCCCGCTGCGCGAAGTGCCTGCGACGATAGGCCAGTGCTGTTTGCGTTGATGGCTGCCGTGGAACCCGTTCCACCAAACCCTCCAGTGCTGCGGTCTTGCTTGGCTAACAGCCAGCCAAGAGCACTGCTGAGGGCTGCTTCGACGGCGGGTGTCCGCTCCACGCTGAGGAGTGCTTGTGTAGCGATTGCTGTGGCGTCGGTATCGGAGCGCTCGTTGCTGATGCAATTCGGCGTCACCGTGTAAATCAGTCTGAATCCACCATTCGGGCACTGCTGGCCGATCAGGAACTCAACCGCCTCAGTGGGAACCTGAGAATTGGTCAAGCTGAGGCTGAGAACCGCTAGAGCTTGGCCAAACCCATTATTTGAATCACCGGACAGCGGGTCAGAATTGCTCGGGTTTCGATCAGCAAACCGCCCTGCCTGTGGTCCTGTGGTGACCATGAGGGAGCGGAGTTCCTGCTCCAAATCCAGCCCCGAGGCAAAGGAGGATTGCAGGTCCAAGCTCTCGGCGATCAGCAGGACTTTTGCAGTTGGGCCGGCCAGTCGAACGCCAAGAACCTGGGGTTCATAGGTCGTGAAATCGCTCAGATTCGATATCAGTTGGTTTGCGGCTGCTTGCGGGGCTGGGTTGGAGCCTTGGCCGGCGGCAATGAAGCTCAGTACTGCATCTGCTGTGAGACCCCAGTCAGTTCTTGCTGGGCTGGTCCCGATGGCAAACCCGGGAAAGGTACTGCCGTTAGCGGCGAGTTGAGCGCTCAACCAGTCCATTGCAGCGGTTGCCTCGGGGCGAACTGCCGCACTTGCTGCTGGCAGGTTGGCAGCCGCTGTTAGCGAATTCGTAGTACTGATTGAGCCCAATCCCAACACTGCAGCTACTAGGAACAGGGCAGTCAGGAGCATGCGCCGAGGGCTGACCTGCTGATTTGGTGACTTGGTGAATCTGGAGTGCATGTATGTGGTTCCCCTAGGCACCGTGTACCTAGAAAGCCACCCACAAAATTGCGAGGACGCACCAGGCCCCGGCATCCGTTTTCCGCGACGGACGAGCTCGAAGCATCACCACAAGTTGAGCATTCCGACTCACAAATCTGCGCACCCAACTTGGACTGCACACCTTGTTTACGGTTGCGGGACAGCGCCGGATTCTCACCGGCTTTCCTCAACTCACAGCGTAAAATTGTAAAACTGAAAAACCTTAACCAAAAAGTACTTAAATAACCCTAGCGCAACTGGGCCTAGCAGGCTCAGGGGGTCAAGCTCAGGGCTTCAGGGTTGCTTCATTGATCTTGCAGTCGTCCATCAGCCCCTGAATCAAGGTTTGGTTCGCCGCCAAACTACCCGTGGGATCGTTGGGGTCAATCTTGGTCGAAAGATCCTTCATCTTGTCGTTCAGGCATTCTGCCTGCTCAGTCGTGAAACCCATCTTCTTCCAGATCTCAGTCATGTCTCCTGACGGAACTGGGTCGGCCTGGGAGTAACTCGTCGGAGTTGTCCCGTCCTTACTGAGTGTCGAAGTTGTGGATTCGATACTCGAAGTGTCTGCGCTGCTACATGAGAGCACTGTCATGAGGCCACAGAACATGACTGTGGCTGCACACTTCTTGAATCTGTGCGGTGAGTGGAGCATGTCGCCGTTCTAGTTGTCAGAGGTGAGTGGTGCTTCGTTTGGTCCGGGGTCGCCTTTGCGTTCCACCGAAAAATCAAACGGAAACAGTGCCAGTTTGGCCATCGAGAAGTTCTTGATTCCAAATGGAATTCCCAAGATCGTGATGCAGAGCAGGATGCCGAAGATCACGTGGGTGATGGCCAGCCAGATTCCACCGAAGATGATCCAGATGATGTTGAAGACACCCTTTGAGAACCTATTGCCCGGCGATTCGACGAGTTGCCTACCGAATGGCCACATGACGTAGCCCGCAAGCTTGAATGACTGAATGCCGAAAGGAATTCCAATGATCGTGATGCAGGAAACTATGCCGGCCAAGATATAGGCGATCCCGAGCCAGACTCCGCACAAAACAAACCAAATAACGTTACCGATTGTCCTCATCTTTGCTCCTTGATCAC
The DNA here is from genome assembly GCA_945888825.1 of Bifidobacterium breve. GTDB lineage: Bacteria > Actinomycetota > Acidimicrobiia > Acidimicrobiales > Microtrichaceae > IMCC26207. Next base: position 5,194 of record CAMDAT010000106.1, read on the forward strand.
GGTTCCCCGACCAGGGTTTCTAGGCCAATACGTTAGCGGTTCTAGATTCATGCTTGTCGCGCAAGTTCGACTCTGAGTTGGTCGATTTCTTCTTCACGCTCGGCCAAGCGGTGGGCGATTCCCCGCAACAATGCTCGGGCGAGTCGTGGGATGTCATCAAGCAGCGTATTGAATCCTCGTCGGTCGATAACCTCGAGGGTCATGTCTGTTGCTGCCACGACAGACGCTGACCGGGTAATGGAATCGAGCAGGGCCACTTCGCCAAAATAATCGCCCGGGCCGATTCGAGCCACCACCTGATCGTCCTTGATGATATTGGCTTCGCCAGAGACGATCAGAGCAAATTCTTGGCCTAGATCACCTTGGCGCATGATAGTTCTGCCCTGCTCAATGTGGACTTCGTCCGTGAGTTGATCAATCTCTGTGAGTTCCTCTTCGGTGAGGTCTGTAAAAATTGGTAGCTTCCGAATTTGTCCAAGGTTGTTCGCAGGAGCATTCACACAGACAATCTACTCACCCGTATTTGTGCAACGATGCCACTTTGGTATTCGTCTATGGAGGATTCATGGTCAAACTGTTTGCATTGCTGCGTAAAAATCCGGACATGACAACCGAGGAGTTCATTACCCATTGGCGGGATCACCATGGCCCGCTGATCAAGAATGAACCACTTCTGGCCCGGCATATTGTTCGTTATGAGCAACATGTTCGTCACCGTGGTGATGCGCTGTCAGGGAATGAGGGCCTTGATGGGGTTGCCGTTCAATGGTTCAACTCGATTGATGACTTTGTGGGGTTCATGTCAGAGCCCGCTTACGCCAACCTGATTGCTCCCGATGAGCAGGTCTTTTTGGACATGAGTGCCGTGGAGTTCATCGTCACTGAAGAGCCTACGGTCGTCATCAGTGGCGAGGTCGAAACAGGAACAAGCACTGCATGACTGGCGGCGTGATTGTCACTGGCGGAGGTTCGGGTATCGGAGCGGCCGTTTGTCGTCAGCTTGCAGCCCAGGGCGTAGCGGTTGGTGTCCTTGATCGCAACGCCTCAGCCGCGGCACAGATTGCTGAAGAGGTTGGCGGGGTAGCACTGAGTGCAAACGTTGCCAATAGCGAAGCGCTAGCTGCCGAACTTGAGCGGGGAGCAGAGCAGCTCCATGGACTAGTCGGCTTAGTGAACAACGCTGGGATAGGCAACCTCAAGGGCTTCGAAAGCTATACCGACGCCGAGATTGACCTGATCTTTGCGGTCAACTTCTCGGGTACCTACTCGGCAATGCGCACGGCGGCCCCGCTGATGCGGGCGAGTGGCGGGGGAAGCATCGTCAACGTGGCAAGCGTGTCGGGAGTCCGACCAACTCGTGGTGAAGCCCCGTACTCTGCGGCCAAGGCCGCAGTGATAGCCCTCTCGCAGGCTGCTGCGCTTGAGCTTGCACCGCAGATTCGGGTGAACAGCGTCTCGCCAGGCTTTATACGAACTCCTCTGAACGAGGTCCTTGCCGGAGATGAGCAACTTCGCAGCCAGATTGAGGCGGGCACGCCGCTTGGCAGGTTAGGCCGAGCGGATGAGGTGTCCGAGTTGATTGTGTTCCTTCTTTCGGATCGATCTGCCTATCTGACCGGCCAAAATCTGGTTCTGGATGGCGGCTCTTTATTGAATTCAGCGCAAATGGATCCCGTGCTCGAAACCATGCTCGACCGGTACTCCTGACTGATCCACACCGCTAACTGATCCGCGGAACTGTCTGGTCCAGATGGCCCCTTGTGCAGATTTTTGCCCGGTCTAGACTCATTGACACAATCGCTAGGTCTGGGAAGATGCTGCTGTGATGATTCGCTCTTGGCACAAAGATAATGATTCGGTTTCGGATTCCTCAGGGTCTGTGTTGTTCCCGTCCGTCGTGTTTGGCGACGTTCCCGTTCGACGGCTGTACCTAGCCGCAGCAATTTTGGTCCTCAATCTGTGTGACGTGTTGCTCACACGGGCGGTGCTTGACCGAGGTGGTGTCGAAGGCAATCCGCTCATGGCCGGCTTGATGGAAGGTCTTGCTGCTCCACTTGGAGTGAAGGCAATCGGAGCAGCAGTAGTTGGAATTCTGTTGATGATTTCTCCTGTTGATTCCAAGTTTGCTGAGCGTGCAGTGGTGTGCGTGGCAGGGCTGTACTTGGGCATCGTTATGTGGAACACGGCGATGCTGGGAATCCTCAGCCTTGGCTGAACGAATTCACCTCGGAACTAGAACCTGTTCCAGTTTCACCTGACAGGGGATTGTGAGTGGAGTTAGCATCCGTAGATGGACGCACCCTCTGAACTAACGGGCACTTCGACATTTCTTGACCCTGAACAGGTCCCCAAGATTGTCTCAGTCGATGATCATGTGATCGAACCTGCAGATGTATGGACATCTCGACTGCCCTCGAAATATTCCGAGGTGTGGCCACGCACCATGCAAGAGCGTGGGCATATGAACTTTGTCGGTGGGGTGTTCTCGTATGAACCCTCAGACGATGGTGAACTCTGCGACTGGTGGTTGTACGAGGACCTGAAGGTCCCCCAGACTCGCCTGTCGGCTGCTGCGGGCTTTGATCGCGATGATGTCAAAGTCGTGGGCATCACGTATGAGGAGATGCGTAAAGGGTGCTGGGATCCAGTTGCTCGACTTGAGGATATGGATGCCAACTGGACCGAGGCACAGATGTGCTTTCCATCTTTCCCAAGATTCTGTGGCCAGACCTTCATGGAAGCCAAAGACAAAGAACTCTCTGATCTTTGTGTCAAGGCCTATAACGATTGGATGGTCGAGGAGTGGTGTGGTGGTTCCGATGGACGTCTCATACCGCTCACGATTGTTCAGTTGTGGGACGCAGACCTTGCCGCTGCAGAAGTCATGCGCAATGCGGCTCGCGGTGTCAAGGCCGTGTGCTTCAGTGAAATTCCGCCGTACTTGGGTCTGCCCTCAATCCACACGGATTACTGGGAGCCTCTGTTCAGAGCCTGCGCAGAGACCAATACCGTCATCAACATGCATATCGGGTCAAGCTCAAAGATGCCCTCTACCTCAACCGATGCCCCTGCGGCAGTGGGATCAACGCTGACCTTTGGTAACGCTATGAGTTCTATGACGGACTGGCTTTTCTCGGGCTGGCTCGAGAGGTTCCCCACCCTCAAGATTGCTTACTCCGAAGGCCAAATCGGCTGGATTCCCTACATCTTGGAGCGTGCCGACAAGGTTTGGCATGACAACCGTGCTTGGGGCGGATTTGGTGAGAAAGTTCCTGAGCCGCCATCCACCTATTACTACCGACAGATGTACGGCTGTTTCTTCGATGATGAATACGGCCTAGACAATATAGAGAAGGTGGGCGTGTCCAACGTGTGCTTCGAGACCGACTACCCGCATTCCGATAGCACCTGGCCCAATTCCCGTGAAACAGCGATCAAGCTTATGGGGCACCTTCCGCCCGATGTCCTGCGCAAGTTGATGCGCGGCAACGCCATTGAGATGCTTGGATTGGATCTCGATGTCTGAGTCCACGTATCGCTTAACCATCGGCGGCGAATCTGTAGAAGGTGGCGCCGGAACCTACGAAATCATCAATCCTGCAACGGAGGAAGTTGCTGGACTCGCTCCAGAAGCTTCAGTGGAACAAGCCAACGCAGCCGTTGAGGCAGCAGCTGAAGCGTTTGATGCTTGGTCACGTACCAGCCCCGAGGAACGTGCCGCTCTACTTGATCGGGCCGCTGACCTGATCGACGCTCACCG
>CAMDAT010000107.1 GCA_945888825.1 Bifidobacterium breve
GAATGCCTTCGGAGCCGAACCTCCGGCATTGTTGACAAGCAGGTCCAATCCGCCAAGGTTCTCAACGGCGCAGGTCACCAGCTCTCCTAATCGATCGAGCTCCATCATGTCGAACACCACTGGTTCGGCACGGCGGCCCATCTGACGTATCTCTTCAGCAACCTCTTCGAGTTGGTCAGCAGTACGAGCAGCGAGGACCACATCGGCCCCAGCCTCTGCAAGGGCAATTGCCGAGGCTCGCCCGATGCCACGACCGGCGCCAGTGACGATTGCAACCTTTCCGTCCACTCTGAACTGATCGAGAATGCTCATGCTTGTGTTCCTCCTTCGGTGATTGTTCGGGACTGGATTGGGGACCCGAGCAAGGTAAGTGAATAGGTCACCGTGGCATGCGCCACCGGTTTTTGCAGATCTTCGGCTTGGCCGCCATCAGAAAAGACCGAGACTTCAATCACAGCCAAGTTTCTGCCGATCTTGAGTGGTCGAGCATCAGTGACTAGGTCAACGAGTCGGGGTCTGCGTAGAAAATTGATATTCAAATTGCTCGTCACTGCCAGTGCTGCCGGGCCGATGCGAGAGAGCAAAGCCATATAGGCAACGCCATCAGCCATGGCCATCAAGGTGGGGCCCGAAACTGTTCCGCCGGGACGAGATTGCGCTTGTGTTGTGGGCTGGCGAACTCGAATCCCGTCGAGATCCACTCGCTCAATTGTCCAGTTCAGTGGCTGACCAAATGCTTGAGCCATGAACGCATCAAGCGCCGGGGCATCCATCAGGATCTGGGTCGCTGATGTGGGGGTCTCTGATGTGGGGGTCTCTGGTGTGGGCGTATCTAGAGGGGGAGTCACAGTGCGGAGTTTGCCGCAGTTGGGGATTTCAGATGGCGCACCACTTTGGCTGGCGATCCCACTGCTACTGAGTTTGAAGGCAAGTCCGTGCAGACCACGGAGTTCGCCCCGACGGCAACGTGGTCGCCAATGGTTACTCCCGGCAGCACGACGACTCCCGTTCCGAGCCACGACCCATTTCCAATTCGCACTTCGCGTGCTGGTTCCATGAGCAGACCAATAGGAGTATCGGGATCACTCGAATCGTGGCTGGCATCAGTGATGTACACGCCAGGGCCGAACCACACGTCATCTCCGATCACAACGCTCTTATGACAGACGATAGAAAGACCGCGTGCGCCCCATACCCGTGATCCAATCCGCAAGAGCGGTTCAGTAGGAGTGGGTGTTGTTTCGGGGTCGCCTTCGGGCCACACAGCCAAGGTTGCTCCAGCTGCAATTAGGGTGTCATTGCCAATCGAGATGTGCTGCGGTTGCAGCAAAATCGAGTAGGGCTGTTCAATGATGCTGCCGCTGCCGAAGGAGCCAAACCCAAACTTTTCCTGGTCTTGTGATCCAACATAAGCCCAACGCAATGTCACCCGAGAGAACTCCACAACAGCAGTCGCAGCGCTGTGCATGAGCGGATGAACAAGGTTGATTCGGAGCGAATTCAGCCCTGATTTGCCGGGAAGGGCGAAGGGAAGCGTGGGGAACTGCACGCGGAGACGGTACTCGCAGTCGCAGACTTCATGCCTGTTCGAAGCAGAGTGGTTACTGTTCGGTCCTTATGACGCTCCCTATAACGAAGCTTGGTGACGGACTTCCTCTTCCCTCGAGTGCAGAGGATCTGACTGCAGATTGGTTGACGTTTGCCCTTGCGGAACACACTGGCGGAGCACGCGTTACTGCCGTCCATGCTGAGCCAATCGGTACTGGTCAGGTAGCGGAAACCAGACGTCTCTCGCTCAGTTGGGAGTCTGCAGATGCGGGCCCGGCAGTGATTGTCGCAAAGGTGCCGAGTACAAACCCGGTCAGCCTGACGGCCGCCAAGACCATGCGCAACTATGAACTCGAAGTGATTTTCTACCGAGATCTTGCCAGCACGGTTGATGTGAATTGCCCACAGTGTTTCTTTGCTGGCCACGATCTGCAGTCAGACGCGTTTGCCCTACTCCTTGCAGATCAGGCTCCTGCCGCTCAGGGTGATCAGCTCGGTGGATGTAGCCCCGAGCAGGCGGCACTTGGCGTGACGGAGCTAGTAGGGCTGCACGCTCCGCGTTGGAATGATGCCAGCTTGGAGGAACTTGATCTGGCTTGGCTGAATCGTGGTGGCATGGATGGCGCCGGTTTTGCGCAGTTAGTTGCGGGGCTGTTTCCAGCATTTCTCGAGCGTTACGCGGATCGACTTAGTCCTGAACTGGCACAGAGCGTGAGTTGGCTCGGGGAGAATCTGACTCCGTATTTGGTGAATCGCCCCGGCCCGCGGACGTTGACTCATAATGATTTCCGGCTCGACAATTTGTTGTTTGGTGCTGATCAAGTGGCGGTTGTTGATTTTCAGACGGTGAGCTACGGCTACCCACTAGCTGACCTTTCCTATTTTGTTGGGGGAAGCCTGCTAGACGAGGCCCGAGCCGAACACGAGCAAGCTTTGGTGCAGCAGTACCACCAAGGTCTGGCTGCTCGTGGAGTCGAGTTGGCTTGGAATGATTGCTGGGACTGGTACCGCCGCTACGCCTTTGAGGGGTTGCTGATGGCAGTGATGGCTTCGATGGGAGTGGAACGAACTGACCGCGGGGATGAGATGTTTATGGTTATGGCCCAGCGAAGTAGCACGCATGCGAGTGAACTCAAATCTGCTGATCTGATCTGATCTGAGCCGTGCTGCGCTGATTGAGCCACTCTCAATCTTTGGGGGAATCCGCAATCTTTCGGGATTCGTGTTCCGCCCACTTGAAGACTCCCTGAGACATCAGTGACCGTTCGAGTCCAGCGCGAGTGCCGAACACTTCAGCACGGACTGCATGGATTCCAGGATCTGCGGGAGCAGCCAACGCAGCGAGTTCGGCCAGATGCCCGGCGAGACGGTGCTCGCCCGCAGCACTCAGTTCGGCCGCACGTGTTGCAAGCACCGATGCGCCACCGGCAAGGTCAGCAATCTCTTGGGCAAGCGCTGCCTCGGGGGCTGGCTTGAGGGTGGCGGGGTTGCCGTCATACCAACCGCCGTACAAGCGCCACAGGTTATGAACCACAAATTCTGGGTCGTCGTACGTGGGCTGCAACCATGGGCGGTCAGTCAGGTGCGCAGGTGGGGTCACCGTGTGAATGAGTTCATCTAGGCGCGCCCCGGCATTCATCAACTCAAGGGTCTGTGCGCACAGCGACTCAAGAAACTCTGCCGTCTCGGTGAGCACCACCCGGATCTGGTCTGCACCCGCAATCGGTAGGCCGTGACCGGGCAAAAGGAGTTCGGCATTCAAACTTGCCATTTTTCGCAATGCGGCAGCCCACTCGACCGGATACCTCTGAACCTTCTGAGGGTTCCCGCAGTTGGGCGCTACCCAAATAAACAAGTCTCCCGTGCAGAGAACGCGCCGCTCAGGCGACCATACCCAAGTGGCATCATCGGTCTCACCTTTGTCATGAAAGAGTTCCAGATTCCCGCCATCAAACGGCAAGCTGAACTGCTCAACATAGGTTTGATCCGGGTAGCGAAACTCGGTTGGGAACAGCGGCGCACCAAGTTGAAACTGTCTCTGATTGATGATGCCGTTGTAGCCGCTCGTGAGGGAATAGCGGTCAAAGCGCAGCGGAAGGTTCTCATGCGCAATCACCCTGACGGGGCCGGCATCGGCCTCTGCTTCAAACTCGCCGACACCACCCACGTGATCAACGTGGCCATGGGTAAACACCACCACACTGAGTGGAGCTTGAGTCCAGTCTCGAATCGCTGAATGCACCGCTGTTGCATGAAACGGCGATGCCGCATCCACGAGTACGAGTTCGCTGGAATCTCCGCCTGCGCTTTCGGCATCAGCCCGCAGCGCAACCACGTTTGCGAAGCTCTCAACGAACCCGATTCCATCGGCGACCTCAGAGAGTTCCGTACTCCCCAGAATCGACACGGGTGGCCGATCCTTCATGGAGAGTTCTCCGCTCAGAATCTGTTTCGATAGCCTCAGGGGGTCATTCTGCATTCTCGCCAGCTTAGGTGACAGTAAATAATCAGTATCGAGATCCCATCTGACAAAAAATCCTTCAGTCTCTCCAGTCATCCTGATAACTTCCAACTTAGCAACGGGGGTTGCGGAAATTACCGGGGAGTGTGATCACCTATGGGTTCCTGTCGCTTGGTATTTTTAGCTGCGCTCGTAGTTGTGATGCTCAGCGCCTGCACTGCTGTGCCGTCAACTGCTGTGCCGTCAACTGCTGTGCCGTCAACTGCTGTTGATAGCCCGCTGTTGCCAAGCAGTTTGGATTGCGCTCGGTGGCGCTATGACGGCATCAAAGTCGGGGTGCTGCCTGGGGAATGGGACCCGGATGAGTACAGGTTCACAGCACGGCGTGACCTAGGAACCGCTCGTTCCCCTCACCGCATTTGCGGGCAGTTGGGCGCAGCAGTCGATCTAGCTTGGGGAGTGGAGCGGGGCTCAGTTGACACGGTGATTGCAGTTCTTGACTCTGGCATCAAGTGGCGAGATCGGGATGCAATGAAAGATTTAAGGACGACTGCATATTTGAACCGGACGGAACTTCCAGCACCGCTCCCTGCGTCGAGTAACACAGATGTTTACGACGTGAATGGCGATGGACGTTTTTCGGTACTTGATTACGAAGGCGATCCTCGGGTCAAGGACCGAAATGGCAACAGTCTGATCGACCCCGAGGACCTCATCCTGACTCCAGCGTTTAGTGATGGAGTGGACACCGAGAACAACGGCTATATCGACGATATCTCGGGCTGGGATTTTCAAAATAACGATAACAACCCGCTTGACGATGTTGACTATGGCCACGGCACCGGCGAGGCGCGAGACTCAGCAGCAGCGCACAACGGTTCGGGTGCATTTGGCATGTGTGCCGAATGTGTTCATTTGCCCGTTCGAGTTTCTGATTCTTTTATTGCCGAAGGGGGTCGCTTCGCTGCGGGAGTACTTTTTTCTCTAGATAGCGGCGCTGATGTTGTTCAAGAAGCACTAGGGGCAATTACGAATCCTCCCCAAGTACAACAAGCCGTTGATGCTGCATATAACCGAGGGGTGCCGGTCGTGGCATCAATGGCTGACGAGCAATCTCAACACGCCAACCTGCCAGCGGCGATGAACCATACGATTCCAGTGAACTCTGTAACAGAGGCATTCGACTTTTTGAGCGAAATAGGCCAAACAGTGGCTGGTAAACGTGACACGTTGGCACTCAATGGGTGTACGAACACTGGTGGGATTGCCTGGGTAAGCGTGCCTTCAATTGGCTGTTCTTCTGAGGCAACTGGCAATGCGGCGGGCATGGTCGGTTTAGTTTCGAGCGCTGCTCGAACGAGTGGGTTAGCACCCCATCCCAATCTGACATCTCAAGGTCTGGTCGGTGCAGGCCAAAATGTGCTTTCGGCCAATGAAGTTGCTCAAGTATTGCGAGCCGGGGCTGATGATATTGACTTCTCAACTCCTAACTCAGTCGATCGGGCGAATGATCTGCGTGACCTGTACGGACAGCGTCGCTTTCCGTCTGTAAAGGGCTGGGACGCTATCCACGGCTATGGCCGTATCAATGCCTACGAGGCAGTGCGTATGGTTGCCGATGGGCAAATCCCACCCGAAGCTGATCTGACTTCGCCTAAATGGTTCAGCGTCTTGCCAACGACTCGAACTGCCGCTATTCAAGGTCGAGTTGCAGCGGTGCGCTCGTCCTCGTATTCCTATCGTGTTGAGTGGACCACAGGTTTGCAGGCGCCTCTCTACCCCGAAGGTGACGAGTGGCGGGTAGTGACGGAGCGGTCAGGCTTGACGGAGCCGGTTGAGGGCACCCTTGCCGAACTAGACCTAGCGCAGGTTGCTGCAGCACTTCCCGGTGGAGGAACTGGTACGCCCTCAGGGCCTCAAGGAAGGCCAGATCCTGATAAGTTCACAGTGCGCGTGCGGGTGGTGGTCACTGATGCCGAGGGCCGAATTGGCACGATTTTGCGTCATGTCGCAGTTCATGAGGACCCAGACCTCATTTCGGTGAACTCACCCATTGGAGTGAGTACATCAAGCCCAGTGTTTGCTGATCTTGATAGTGACGGAGTTCAAGAACTTGTGGTTGCAACCGATGAGGGTTCAGTTCACGCTCAACGCATTGATGGAACCGAGTTGCCGGGATTCCCAGTGCGAACTCAAACAGCCCCGTTCTGGCATTCAAACTCGCCCACCGCTCAAGCAGATGGTATTTCACCCCCTGGGTCAGCAATTCCCGTGGGTGCACCAGCAGTAGCCGATATGGACGGCGACGGCGCACCGGAGGTGGTCGTGACCGACATGGATGGCGGCGTAAACGTTTGGAGTTCGACAGGCGATTTGCTGGCGTCGGTGCGCGTTGAGGAGCGATTCAGTCGTCAAGAGGCAACTGATAGTCGTAATCGAATGAAGCGAGGCATTCTGGGAAGCGCAGCGCTTGGCGACTTAGATGGAGATGCTGACCTTGAAGTCGTAGTAGCGGCAATGGACCGCCACGTTTATGCCTGGCATCAGGATGGAACTCCGGTCGACGGTTTCCCTGTTTTACTAGTTGATCCAACCAAGATCAGCGGCGTTGATCCAGTGACACATCAAGTGAAGTTCGCTGACGAAAAAGCCACCGGCCAAGGTGGTGAGTTGATCGCCACTCCTACCCTCGCAGATATTTCTGGCGATTTTCGTCCCGAGATTGTTGTCGGCGCTCAGGAGCAGTACAGCGAACCGGTGCAGGCAGTACCTGGGATTGGCGCTCCCGGTGGGAACACACGACTGTATGCAATTAGCCCCGACGGGACGCGTGCGGGGGGTACTGAACGCTCCGCATTTCACCCTGATGAGCAGGCATATATTGAAGGCTGGCCCGTGCCGCTACCGATGGTCCTTACCAGCGTTTTGCCAACTATTGGCGATGGTGTGAGTTTGCAGGCAGCGGCAGGCGACGTGGACCGTGACGGTGAAACCGAGATCGTTGCGACATCTGTAAGCGGGCAGACACGGGTAGTAAATGGCGATGGAACAGGTGCGTACGGAGACCCATTTGGACTACCAGTCACGCTGAACTGGTTTGGTGCAGTCGGACCAGGTTCGAACAGTACCGATATTGCTGGACTGCTGTCGGCCTTTGGTGGGCCTGCTCTTGGGCGGATAGCGGGAAGGGGCCTTGATGTTGTTCAACCAACGACTGGTATCGGCCGGGCTACCGACACGCTCTTTAGCAACGACCAAGATGGGGATACCCAGATCACCGTCTGGAACGGAAAGAACGGGTCAATCCGGAGCGGGTTTCCTAGAGCGACAGCAGACCTAGCGTTCTTTATAACTCCAGCCGTGGTCGACGTAAACGGAGACGGCCTGAATGAGGTCGTTGCGGGGAATGGTCTACATATGTTGGATGCGTTTTCTTTGAACGGAACAAGTCCGAGTGGTTGGCCCAAGTTGACCAACGGATGGGTAGTTGGCACCACTGGTTCTGGGGACTGGGATGGAGATGGCGCAGCAGAGATCGCAGCAGTTCGACGCGATGGTCTGCTCATGGTCTGGCGAACACCCACTAGGGCAAATGCAATCGGCGACTGGCCTCGGTACGGAGCCAATGGTCGCAATGACGGAACAGTGCTACTGCCCTAGGCCGGGCTTGGCTGTATCAGCAGAACTCTGAGCGATTCTCGCAGATCGCCCACTGTGCGAGACCGTACCTGAGCTCGTGTTACAAACCGGTGAGCAGTGTGTTCGTAGGTGAACCCAATGCCGCCGTGATTCTGCACGTTGATTTGCGAGTTCTCAATGGCGGCATTCGTTGCAACCACGCGTGCAGCATGAGCGTGAAAAGCAGCATCGGGGAGTCCGTCGAGAACTGCAATCGCGCTGTAGCGAACGAGTGAGTTGGCAGCATCAGCGCGCACCGCCATATCTGCACAGCGATGCTTCACCGCTTGGAATGAGCCAATCGGAGTTCCAAACTGTTCGCGATCCTTGGCGTACTGCGTTGACTGCTGCGCAGTCGCAGTTGCGATTCCCGCGAGTTCGGCTGCAATAAGCACAGTGGCTCGAAGTTGTAGCCCCGAGGCATCGTCTTGGTAACACAGTGCCGGCACCTGCGAAACAGTGCCGATAGCAGTGGGAACCAGGCGATCTAGCGAGGCAAGAGGCTCGGCAACTAGGTCTGATGCGGCCACGATGGCGGCGCTGCCACCTACGAGTACGAGTACTAGGTCCGCTCCACCAAAGTCGGTGACGCGGAAGGTACCCGAGACTGTTGTACCTGCAACAGCGGCGGTATCTCCGTGAGGCTCGGCAAGTGCCACTAATTGGGTTCCCGCCAAGATCTGCGCAGCGAGATCAGTCGCACCGACCATGGCCGCTAGACGGGCAGCTAATACGGTTGGTAGGAACGGCCCGGGGGCTGCGTGGGTGCCAATCTCGGCAAAGAGCAGTGCTTCTTCGGCCAAGGTGTAACCGACTCCGCCAAGGGCTTCTGGTAGCCCCAATCCGAACCAGCCAAGCTCGGCGCATTGTTTCCAGAGCGCCGAATCCACTACCGAGTTGGAGCAGTCGAGTTCGGCCAGCGCATGCAGATCGAAGTTGCGTTCGAGTTGGCTGCGAACCGTGTTGATGATTTCGTCTTGTTCTTCGGTTGGTAAGAGATCCATCTTGTGCTCCTCAGGCCCGCGGCAGACCGAGCACACGCTCGCCCACGATGTTGCGTTGAATATCGCTTGTGCCGCCACCGATTGTGTAGGCAAAGGACTGCAGATAGGGGCCTGTCCAAACGCCTTCTCCGTCAACCTCGGTGAGCCGAAGTGCATCGGCTCCGATGATGTCGAGTGCGAGTTGGTACACGCGCTGATGAAGTTCTCCGTGGAAGAGCCGCACGATTGAGCC
>CAMDAT010000108.1 GCA_945888825.1 Bifidobacterium breve
AGCTCATCGTCGAACACAACCGTGTCGCAGTCGGTTTCGAGTGCGAGTTCCTTGATCTCTTGAACCTTTCCCTTCCCAACAAAGGTGGCCGGATCCGGATTATTTCTTCGCTGTACGACCCTGCCAACAACATCGGCACCGGCAGTGTCCACGAGCAGGGCAAGCTCATCGAGAGAGGCCGAAAGCAGTTCGTCGTCATGTGGCGGGAAGCTCACCCCAACCAAAATGATGCGCTCACGGAAGTTCCGATCAATGAGCGTGTTGCTTTGACCGCCGAAATCACCAAAGCCTCCTCGGTGAGATTCGGTTGGATCCAGCAGTTCTGGGTTCTGCGTAGCTTGGTCGACTTGATCTTGGTCTACTTGATCTTGGTCGGCGTGATTTTGGTCGGCGCTACTCACGAAACCGTGACCTCTGGAACGAAGACTGTGACCTCGGCAATAAAGACTGAGGGGCCCGTCAACAACAGCGTGGAATCGGAAATCGCAACTTGCGCGTCTCCCCCTGGCATCGACACTCGGACTTGCTCTCCCACTAGACCCAGGCTGTGTGCTGCAGCTGCAGCAACCGTTGCACCCGAACCGCAAGCCTCGGTAACCCCAGCGCCGCGCTCCCAGACCAATAGTTGCATGTGGTCTGTTGAATGTACGTAGACGAACTGCACATTGATTCCCTCTGCGTACTCCGACTCGAGGTGCTGCCCCACGGTTGCAAGATCTAACTGTCGAAGCTGACCTTCGGATTCAAGCACCAGGACAAGATGCGGGTTGCCGATGTTGAAGGTTCCACGGTGAAGGGCAGGGTAAGCCTGCGAAAGAGGGCCAAGAGGGGGACCGGCCGTTGCAGCTCCCATATCAACCTGAATCCAAATCTCTGTCTCGGCAGAGCCTCGAATGCTGCGTAACTGTCGCACCCCTCCCGCTGTCTCGATGCGCAGATCACCTTCGTTGCGACCATCCTGACGAAGTAGCGCTTGTGCCAAGCAGCGGATCCCATTGCCAGAAATCTCGGCCTCGGACCCGTCTGCGTTCAAGAGCACCATGCATGCGTCGTTACCTTCCTCGGATGGAGGAAAAGACAGAATGAGACCATCCGCACCAATGCCCATCCTGCGATCGCAAACAGAGCGAGCTACCTCGGGGTTGATTTCCAAATCCGGGTTCTGATCAGCGAGTGCAACAAGAAAATCGTTGCCGAGGCCTTGATGCTTGGTGAGTCTGAGCAAAATTTCTCCTAGTCAGCGGATCTGTCGAGGACAGACCGAACAAGAACCGCTTGCTTTAGCGTAGTGGTGCACACACACAGCATCGACGCAGAGGGACAGGTTTAGACCCAAAACTCGTCGAGTTGACTCAAGACTGTTTGTGGGTCTCCTGTGTGATCGAACCAGGTGATGCGTGGGTCTCGACGGAACCAGCGGATCTGCTTAACGGCAAACTGCCGCGTTCGATCGATGGCCCGATCCACTGCTTCTTCTTCGGAACACTCTCCCGCTAGATGAGACAGCAACTCCCGATACCCCAATGCCTGCGCTGCAGTACGAGAAATTCCCCCGGGGCGAGCTGCAAGAGCTTGCACCTCCTGAAGGAACCCATCCTGCATTTGTTGTTCGTAGCGCTTGGCGATTCGCTCACTGAGCACCGGCCGCTCCACTCGTAGCCCAGCCAAAAGAAATGGGGTCTCGGGGTAGGTATCTAGGCCGGGACCAAATTCAGAGAAATTGCGGCCTGAGCCGAGCGTGACTTCGAGCGCACGAATGATACGGCGGCGGTTTCCGGGCTCAATTCGACCACTCGCTGCAAGATCAAGTTGGCACAGCCGCTCATAGAGCAGAGCAGTATCGGGCTCGTCCTCGAGCTCTGCTGCGACTGAGGGGAACCTTCCTGGCAGCTCAAGGTTGTCGACGAGGGCTTGCAAGTAGAGCGCCGTTCCCCCCACCAGGATGGCCCGTCCACCTCGGTCTTGAATCTCATCAAGGGCCTGATTCGCCCCTTGAGTGAACTCGGCAACCGAATACTCCTCAGAAGGGTCAACCACATCAACAAGGTGATGCGGAACACGTTGCATCTCTTCTGCTGTGGGCGAGGCCGTGCCGATATCCATCCCGCGGTACACCTGCATCGAGTCCACAGTGACGAGTTCGACTAACTCACCTGACTTACGTCGACGCTCGGCTAGAGCTAAGGCCAGTTGTGACTTGCCCGAAGCAGTCGGACCCAGAAGGACAAGGTGACCTGCTCTGGAGCGATCTCGCTGGATCACGGCTGTGCGCAGAGTTCTGCGGCTAACAAGTACCAGTCCAAGCGAACGGGGTCAGGGTTTTGCAACCCGTACTCACCGAAAAATGCCTGAATCGGCTGCGGGCCAAACGTGTTGAGAAGGTCCTGCGCTGCTATGGCCAAGTCAAAATATGAATCGCCAATGGCTGCCTGAGTCCAGTCCTCAAACCCAATTAGCTCTTGCCCCGAGAAACGTAGGTTGCTCAGGCGAGGAGCTCCTTGAAGCAGTACCGGCTCCGCAGGCTTCTGCTTTATGGCTCCGGCCCCGTCCTGAAGAATCTGCGTGAGACGCACACGAGACATGTGCCGATACGGAGGACTCAGTTCTTTGGGATGCGCTTCCTCAGCTTCTGCGAACCGAAGCGCAAGTTCAACAAGGAAGTCTGTGGTGAGCAACAGGTCGGGCTCCGCCAGCAGAGTTGCTGGTTGTACGGGGCAGCGATGAACAGAGGCCAGACTGCTAGCTAGCGATCCGATTGTTCGCTCGGCGTCGAAACGGTATTCAGGTTCAGTTGCAGCCACTCCCTGACCGGCGGGTGCGAACAGATTGGTGGTCAGGATGAGCGCATCGAACTGCTGGCGAGCAGTTTGTGTTGGGCTCACCCCGCCGAAACCTCGAGGCGGGTTCGGTGAGTAGGCAGATCCAAAATCTCAACAAACTCGCCCAAGAGGCAGGTGTTGGTGGCGCTCGAGACTTCGACACTCACATAGGTTCCCGGCCGTATGGGTGCAGGTGGAGTGAAATGCACCAAACGATTCTGGCGGGTACGCCCAGACACACGCTCTGGATCACGCTTGCTTGGGCCAAAAACGAGTACCTCTTCGGTTCGGCCAACACGAGATTGGTTGCCCAAGAAGGATGAGCGTTCAATGATGGCTCGCAACCGTTCCATCCGCTCCACAACAACTGCATGATCTACGAATTTCTCAGTGAGTTCAGCGGCCTCGGTACCCGGTCGAGGCGAGTACAAGAAAGTAAACGCGCCATCGAAGCGAGCCTCCGCAGCAAGTTCGAACGTTGCCAGCGCATCGGCCTCGGTTTCGCCTGGGAATCCAAGAATGATGTCGGTTGTGACTGCAAGATCCGGTATTCCTGCTCGAGCCAGCGCAAGGCGCTCCATATACCGCTCAGCGGTATAGCCCCGGTGCATGGCGGCGAGTATGGAGTTGCTTCCCGATTGCAGCGGCAGGTGCAGATGCTCACAAACGGTATCTACCTGCGCCATTGCTTCAATTGTCTCTGGACGCAGATCCTTTGGATGAGGACTTGTGTAGCGAACTCTTCGGATCCCAGGAACAGCGCCAACAGCGCGCAGAAGGTCAGCAAACAGAGGTCGAACTTTGCTACCCGATTCTTGATCCCAGTTCTCCCCGACCATGAACTCTGCGCTCATCCTGGCTGCGGGCTCTTCGGCTGACGTTCCTTGGGATCGCAGACGGAGTGTTAAGTCGCGACCAAAGGAGTTGACGTTCTGGCCTAGCAAGGTGACCTCGGTGACGCCATCCGATGCAGCTCGCTCAACCTCGGCGAGGATGTCGCCGAATGGCCGGCTGATCTCGGGGCCTCGAACTGCAGGCACGATACAAAACGCGCAACTGTTATCGCAGCCCATCTGGATGGTCACCCACCCGGCATATCCCGCCTGACGCACCACTGGTAGCGCCGATGGGAACAACTCGTGGTCTTCGGCAACAGTCTCTTCGAGAATCTCGAGTACTGGTTTGCCAGTCTCTCGGCGTTGATGGAGAAGGTCAACTGCTCGGTGGACGTTATGGGTTCCCAAGATCACGTCAACATACGGTGCACGCTCGGCAATAGTTCCCCGGTCCTTTTGAGAAAGACAACCCGCAACCATGATCTCCATGCCCGGGCGAGCCTCTTTCAGACTCTTCAGGTGACCCAGAGTTCCGTAGAGCTTGTTATCGGCATTCTCTCGGATACAGCAGGTGTTCAGCACGACAACATCTGCTTGCTCAACGTCTGTGGTGGGCTCAAGCCCATCTGCCTCGAGCAAGCCTGCAAGGCGCTCAGAATCGTGCTCATTCATCTGACAGCCAAAGGTGCGCACGATGTACTTGCCAGACATGGTGATCAGTCTAGGTTGCGCCGGCCAAGAGACCAGAAAGGTACTGGTGTAGCGACCCCAGATCGCTACACCAGCACCTAATGGTTACTTCAAATTCACCTGTCCGTCTAGGCAGAATGGTCAGTCCAGACTGATTGGCAAATCGTCAGGATCGATCACGAGTTCCTCAAGAGATTCATCATCGGTCTGACCAATGCCAGACTCGGACATCACCCGTTCAGAAATATCGACCATGATCTCTGGGTTCTCGATCAGAAAGGTCTTGGCGTTTTCTCTACCTTGGCCGAGCTGTTCGCCCTCGTAGGTATACCAAGCACCCGATTTCTTGACGATGTTGTACTCCACGGCAAGGTCGAGCGCTCCACCTTCTCGGCTAATGCCTTTGCCGTACATGATGTCGAACTCGGCCTGCTTAAAGGGAGAAGCCATCTTGTTCTTTACTACCTTGACTCGAGTGCGGTTACCCACCACCTCGACCCCATCCTTGATGGCCTCGATCCGGCGGATATCGAGCCGGACGGAGGAGTAGAACTTGAGCGCACGCCCACCTGGCGTGGTCTCTGGTGAACCGAACATCACGCCGATCTTCTCTCTGAGCTGATTAATGAAGATGCAGATGGTGTTGCTCTTGTTGAGATTGGCAGTGAGCTTACGGAGGGCTTGGGACATCAGACGTGCCTGCAAACCCACGTGGGTATCGCCCATCTCGCCTTCGATCTCGGCTCGGGGTGTGAGCGCTGCCACGGAGTCGATCACGATTACATCAAGTGCGCCGGAGCGAATCAGCATGTCGGTGATCTCGAGTGCCTGCTCGCCCGTATCTGGCTGAGAGATCAAGAGTTCGTCGACATCGACACCGATGCGTGCGGCATAGGTTGGATCCATTGCGTGCTCAGCATCGACATAGGCACAGATTCCACCGTTACGCTGCGCCTCGGCGACGACATGCATGGCCAAGGTGGACTTGCCCGAGGACTCAGGGCCGAAAATCTCGATGACACGCCCACGAGGGAGCCCACCTATGCCGAGTGCGATATCTAGCGAAAGGGCTCCGGTGGAGATGGACTCCACGTCCATGGAGGTCTTTTCGCCCATCTTCATGACGGAACCTTTGCCGTACTGCTTTTCGATCTGACTGAGAGCCATCTCGAGTGCTTTGTCTCTTTCAACTGCCATGTGATTGTCCTCTTCCGGGGTAGGTCACCGGGTGGTGATCTGCTGGTTCGTTCTGCGGGGGAAGTACTCGTCTAGTGGCGTTCACCCTGCCCCGTGGGGCCTGTGGTGCCGTGTCGCTATCCGTGATGATGACCGTACTGATGTGGTGTGACAGTGAAGGAATAACCGCCCCCGTGCACCTACATGAGTGTAATTCCGAACAGGCGTTCGATTCAAGGACCCTCAAGAAATTTCTTTCTGAGCCCGAGCAGATAACCCCAAAAAGGGACCGTTCCTTAGGTGGCCTGTGGCAACAGCCGAAGACCTAGTTCCTCAAGTTGAGCCGGCTCAATTGGCGTAGGTGCACCTGTGAGCGGATCCCCACCCGACTGAGTCTTGGGGAATGCGATGACCTCACGAATATTTTCTTCACCCAACAGCAGGGCAACAATGCGGTCAATTCCAAATGCAAAACCAGCATGTGGAGGCGCACCAAATCGGAAGGCATCTAACAAGAACCCGAACTTCAGTGCAGCTTCCTCGGCGCTCACACCGAGCAACTCAAAGATGCGGGACTGGATATCTGAACGATGAATTCGCACGCTTCCCGATCCCAACTCCCAACCGTTCAGAACTAGGTCATAGGCCTGCGAGCGAACCTTGAGCAGGTCCTCGGGCTCTCCATCGAGCAGCGCCCAATCATCCTCATGGGGCATCGTAAATGGGTGATGCGCAGAAACCGGTTTGGACGTAACCGGATCGATCGACTCAAACAAGGGGAAGTCCACAACCCATAGGAAATTGAACCCACCCTCATTGACAGGTGGTCGGCCAAGAGCCAGACGCAACAGGCCAAGCACATGACACACCTTGGCCCAGTCATCGGCAACTAGGTAGATCACATCACCAGCCTGTGCGCCGAGTAGATCCAAAATTCCCGTCTTCTCGTCTTCGGACAAGAACTTTGCAACCGGGGAATTGAGCGACAGCCCAGCCTCGCCGTCTTCTACCCGCATCCAGACCAAGCCTTTGGCACCCCACCGCTTTGCGTCATCTGTGAGCTCGTCGAGTCGGCTGCGAGATGTCTCGGCCGCTGCGCCAACATGGCAGATTCCTTTGATGCTTGATGCCTTAAAGGCATTGAACTCAGTTTTCGCAAACACACTAGTGAGTTCAGTCAGTTCCATACCGAATCGAACATCTGGCTTATCTGAACCGAATCGGTCCATTGCATCGCGCCAAGTCATGCGTGGCACCTCGCCGATGCCTTCACCCGTGACGACCTCAACAGCAGCAGAAACCGCTCGGGTAATGCATTCCAGCACGTCATCTTGGCTTGCAAAGCTCATTTCAGCATCGAGTTGGCTGAACTCAAACTGCCGATCAGCGCGCAGGTCCTCATCGCGGAAGCAGCGAGCAATCTGGTAATAACGGTCCACCCCACCAACCATGCAGAGTTGCTTGAACAGCTGTGGGCTTTGAGGTAGCGCATAAAAATTGCCTGGCTTGGTGCGTGCTGGCACCACAAAGTCACGCGCACCTTCCGGTGTGGAGGCTATGAGCATGGGAGTTTCAATCTCGACAAAGTCCTGCGCGTCCATAGCCGACCTGATTGCGGAGTTGATCTTTGCCCTGGTGCGCAGATTCTTCTGCATGTCTTCACGGCGAAGATCTAAATACCGATAGCGCAGGCGAACCGTCTCGTCTACATCGGCGGCGCGCTCGTCAAGTGGAAACGGGGGCGGTTCTGCCGCAGAGAGAACCTCTACTGTGCACTCCCCCACCTCGACCTGCCCCGTAGAGAGTTGGTCATTCACCGTGCCCTCGGGCCGTGGCCGCAAGACACCTGTCACTCGTACGACGAACTCGCTTCGCAATTCTGCTGCGCCGTCAACTACGCATTGCACTAGCCCAGTGTGATCACGAAGGTCAATAAAAGCCAGGTGCTCCCCGTGTTCGCGACGGCGGGCCACCCAGCCGCACAGCGTGACCGTTTGGCCCACTTGATCAAGGCTGAGTTCGCCGCATGAATGCGAGCGCATGGAAGTACTAGTAGATGCAGTCACGTGAGAGTCCCGGAGTTCGTTGGGTCAGCAGAAGCAGAATCGGCTGGATGGGGGTTGATTTGATTGGTAACAGTTTGTGAAGAATAACGGCTGAGCTCAGAAAGTAGATCAGCCCTAGCCACCCGGCGTTGTTCGCCATCGGCCTTGTTGCCCAGCATGGGTCGAAGCGTCACCTCATCCGCTGCGAGTTCATCATCACCAATGATCAGAGCAAACCGTGCCCCTGACCTGTCTGCGGACTTCATCTGCGACTTCATGGAACCGCCGCCAAAGCGACGGTCAGCGGAGATTCCAGCAGCACGAAGTTGGTGTGTGATGTCTCGAGCGGCATCGCCGGAGACTGTGTCGATCACGAACACATTGAGCATTGTTGGTTCCGTAGCGAAAACTCCTTCAGCATCACAGGCCAACAGAATGCGATCTACCCCGAGGGCAAAACCGACACCATCGGTAGCTGGGCCGCCCATGGCCTCTGCCAAACCGTCATAGCGGCCACCGCCACCGATTGCATTTTGTGCTGAGTCCAAGGCCTCAGCGGCAAACTCAAAGGTGGTTCGTCGGTAGTAGTCAAGGCCTCGAACTAGGCGGGGGTCTTCGGTATAGCTCACTCCCAGCGAATCAAGGCCTGACAAGACTCGCGCGTAATGATCAGCAGAATCCTCGGACAAGTAATCGGCTACGAGCGGTGCATCAGCGATGATCTGGCGATCTTCTTCACGCTTGGAATCCAAGACTCGTAATGGATTGCGTTCCAAGGTGACTTGTGAAGCCTCGGAGAGTTCGTACTGATGAGCTAGCAGGTACAGGCGAACTGCTTCGGTGTACTGCTCGCGATCCTCATGTTCTCCAAGTGAATTAATGAGCAGGGTTACTTGCCGCAACCCGAGCGAGGCAAAGAATCTGCTCGCTAAGGAAATGATCTCGACATCAAGATCAGCGTCATCTACTCCAAGCGCTTCAACACCAAGCTGATCAAACATCCGGTAGCGACCTTTCTGGGGGCGCTCGTGGCGAAAGTTTGTTCCGGCGTACCAAACCTTCCAGGGAAGCACTGGTCGGTGTTGAACAAAAGCTCGTACGACACCGGCGGTCATCTCGGGTCGGAGAGCTATTCGGCTTTGGTCCTTATCGACAAAGTCATACATCTCTTTGGTGACGACGTCGGTAGCCTCGCCGACCCTTAAGAAAACTCCTAGATCCTCGAGTAGCGGCGGGACCACCTCTTGGTAGCCGGCTAGCTCACACTGGGTAACAAACTGCTTCGTAAGTTCGCGACGACGCGCAGATTCCGGGGGAAGAATGTCTCGCATCCCTCTGAGTGCTTGAAA
>CAMDAT010000109.1 GCA_945888825.1 Bifidobacterium breve
GGCAGGCTTGTCGTATGGGCAGCAGGGCCTGGCACTGCTCCGGCAAACGCTGCCGATCTTGCCGCTCGCCTCGAGAACGCCGGCGTGCTTGCAACTGGTTGGACATCGCACCCACCGGTGAAATTGCCTTCGGGAACTGCAGCCCCTGCGCTGGCATTACCGATTGGCGATGCAATCGGTTGGCTCGCAAACGTGGGGGGTGGTCACGATAATGATGCAATCGGATCAAGTGTCACCTGGCTTGGGCGAGTAGCCGTGTGGGCAGTTCGACTCGTTGCTGCAGGTCAAGTCGTGCCCACGATTCGTAACCGCCGACGTGGTCGACAACAAGAGGGCGTAGAGGGACGAACTGAACTCTCTGTTCGCTGGGGTCCCGCACTGTTGGGCTCCACAGAACTGAATGACTTAGCAGCAGCTATGCCTGGACCGGTGACAGCACTTGAACGAACCGATGCGAAGCCACTGACGTTGTCGGTACTTGGCTCAATCATCAACGCAATCGTGAGCGACGCTGCAAGCAAGCTGACCCTTCCCGCTCCCCCGCCAGAGCCGAACGACTCGGTCAGCATCGCTGAGACAGTGCTCACTCGTATGGACGGCTCAGGTTTTGAGGTCCCAGCTCGCGTCGGGGCTGATATTGCAAAGCGCATGGAGCGTTGGACAAGTGCTGTTACTACCCCTACTGACGCACGCCTAGTCATAACTCTCGACCCGCCAGATAAAGACAATGCTTGGTTCCTGTCAGTTTCTGGACCAGACCCTGACGGCCAACTTGTCCCGCTCGAAGTTGCCTTGGTCGAGAGCCGTCCCAAGCGACATCTTGCCGATGAGCTCGTGCGTCTTGAGCGTCTCATGCCGGTGCTCAAGCGGCCCGGTGCAGCGCGCCGAGGTCAAGTAGTGCTCAGCCAAGATGAGGCCTGGCAACTCATGACCCAGACTGGTCCGCTCGCTGCCGCAGCAGGTTTCGATGTTCGTGTTCCCGCTCTGAGCCGCAAGAAGCCGACAGCGGCCCTGCGCCTTGACACGATCTCCTCTGACCCATCTGTGGTGGGCGCACACCAGTTGGCTCAAGTGCGCTGGTCTGCAGTCTTTGACGATGTCGAACTCAGTGCAGCCGACATCGCCCGACTTGCGGCCGAGGCCAGACCGCTGGTCCGAAGCCACGGAAAATGGGTGGAACTAGACCGGGTTGATCTTGCTGCCGCTGCTGCCGCATTGGCTGAGCGTGCGTCGACTACGCAACTTACTGGTGCGGAAGTTCTGCGTTATGCCATCGGCCTAGAAGAGTCTCCGTTGGCTGGCGGCTTTAGCGTCAGTGGAACAGGCTGGGCAGCCGACCTGCTGAACAAGGCGCAGGTCATCTCCAAAGAGCCAATCACATCTCCTGATGGTTTCGAGGGTGAGTTGCGGAGCTATCAGGGTGAGGCTGTGGCTTGGCTCGGATTCCTTGACTCTGTGGAACTGGGCGGTTGCTTGGCTCTGGACATGGGCTTGGGCAAGACCCCAACAATGCTGGCGCACATTGCGCGCACTGCCGGCAAGGGGCCAGCGCTCGTTGTTGCACCGCCAGCCGTAGTCGGCAACTGGGCTGCAGAGGCAGGTCGGTTTACACCGGGACTCAAGGTTGTGGTGCATCACGGGGCATCTCGCGCCTCTGCCAAAGAACTGTCAAAGAAGGTCAAAGGTGCTGACATTGTCATCACCACCTATGGCACTGCCGTTCGTGATGTCGAGACGCTCGCAGAGCTCAGCTGGGATCGGTTGATTCTTGACGAGGCTCAGGCGATCAAGAACTCGGCGAACGAGACTTCGCAGCAACTGCGCCGCATTCCAGCCAGAGTCAGGGTTGCCCTGACGGGTACGCCAATTGAGAACGGTCTCGGAGACCTCTGGTCGATTCTTGACTTCACAAACCCCGGGCTCGTTGGTCCCCGACCAGCATTTATTGCACAACTGTCTGCGGGCAAGGATCACTCGCGTCAAGGGGCCGAGACTGCCCTCCGAGCGTTGAACGGAATTTTGGTATTCCGCCGCACCAAGTCAGAGCCGATCGTTGCAGCGGAACTACCCGAGCGGATTGACCAGTTGGATCACTGCACGATGACTCCAGAGCAGATTGGCTTGTATCAGGCAGTGCTAGACGGTCTCGTTGCAAATAGCTCGGACGAACTCGGTGCAGAGCCACGCAAGGGTGCCATCTTGGCTGCCATTACTGCGCTCAAGCAGATCTGCAACCATCCATCTGCCTATCAGCATGATGATCGGCCGCTGATCGGCAGATCAGGAAAGCTGACGCGACTAGAAGAGATTGTCGACGCTGTGTATGCCTCAGGTGAACGAGTTCTGGTGTTCACCCACTTTGCCTCTTGGGGAATGCGTTTAGCAGAACACCTGACTGCCCATACGGGGATAGCAACCGCCTGCTACCACGGCGGTCTTGCTCGAGGAGCACGAGACAAACTTGTAGAGGAGTTCCAAAACGGTGAGGGCCCTGGAGCGCTAGTTCTGTCGCTGAAGGCGGGAGGAACTGGTCTGAACCTGACAGCGGCGAGCCATGTCGTGTTGTATGACCGCTGGTGGAATCCTGCCGTCGAAGATCAGGCACGAGACCGTGCATGGCGCATCGGCCAGACCCGAACGGTGGTATCGCATCGCTTGGTCTGCCCCGGAACCGTTGATGAGCGAGTCGAGGAAGTCGTGGCCGGCAAGCGGCACATTGCAAACCTGGTGCTACCAAAATCTAGTTCGCTGGCAGACCTCGACACCTCACAGCTGCGAACAGCTTTGGGCCTGCAGCAGGAGAGTCTGCTGACAGAGAATCCTGCCGAGTTGGCCCAAGATGTGATCGAGTCAGAAGAACAAAGCAACTCACTAGGTAAGCCACTCGAAGGAGCAGCAGGATGACCGAGGCTCGGCGGCGACCAAAACAGCGGCGTGGATCAGGCGGTGGGTCAGGCGGTGGAAACGGGGGCGGAAACGGTGATGGTAGCCACAACGGCAACCAGCAACAGCAAAAGAACTCCAACGGCTCATCTACGAAGAACCAGCCGAAGGGCGGTGGAAAAGCTGGCGGAAAGGGAGGCGGAAAGACTGCCAACAAAGGTGGCCGCCAGAACAAGATCGCACCACCAGCGGAGTTCTGGCGTGCAGCGCCTGAACCTCCTGAGCCACCAGATATTCGTCCAGCGGAGGACCCTACGGCGCTCCTGCAATCCATGGGGACTGCTCCCCTGCCAGGGCAAGCTTCTGTCGCTGACCATTACATGGCGGCTGTTATTCAGCGAGCGGCCATGCTCGCCACTGCGCTTGCTGCCTCGGCAGACCTGCTCGAGGAATCGGAATAGCGCTCAACAACGTTCCGTGGCTACCGACCACATGTGGCAGCGGTTGACCCGTCAACTGTGCAAACCAAACTCCCCTACGGTATCGCCATGACCTTGTCTTCTCTCGCGGATTTGTGGTTTCGCCGGCTCGCAGTGTTGGTGGTGCTGTTCCTAGTCGCAGCGTGCTCGTCAGGGGAATCCTCGCCCTCTGACTCAAGCCAGTCCGACAGCAGTGCGTCGTCAGGGGAATCCTCGCCCTCTGACTCAGGTCAGACCGACATCACCAGTGCACTGAACTCCATGCTCGAACCGAGTGGATCAGGCGTGCTGCTTCGAGTCCCTGACGGTCTTGACAGCGCAGTCGTACCGGCGACCTTCACACGCAACGACATCTATCCTCCAACGCAGATGTATGTTAACCCGCCGCAATGCACTGGCACGGCGAACGAAAGCGCCACTGATGGCTATGTGAGCGTGCAGGAATTTGTTATCGATTTCTGCTCAGATTCGAGTCCGCCGCCCGATGGCAATGGCCAGCTTGCCGGCGTCGACCCATTCCTCGAGGCCGCGGTCGGGGTGGTTGTCGGAACACAGCTAAAGAGATTTGATAGCGGCATCTACTACCCGACGGATTCCAACTCGACTGACAAGAGATGCCGCTGGAACGGTTCCTCCTACGACTGCCCGGGCTCTGACGGAAAGGGTGGGGCAGGCAGTGCTGACGGCAAAGGCTGCCAGCCGACGCAGGTGGACGCTCCGGGCCCTGATGGACTGAAGTTAGTCTCCGACCCGACATGCAGGTGCGAAGCGAAACTCAGCGGGAATGGTTGGGGCGACTGGATTGATCACTGGCTCAAGTACGCCAGCAATCACCCAGGCGTATTGCCGGAATACACCTACTTCAACGGTAACGACACGAACACCCCCTACAACGAGTCAGGCGGACAGGCGGGCAAGGCCCCAATGTTTGCAATGGACTGGTCTTCCTGCTGGGTATCAGACATCAACGACCTGGTCGCTCTACAAAATGCTTTTTGGCGGACGCGCGAGACCTGGTTCAACGGGCTAGTGCCTCAGGCTCCGGACGGGCAGCGAGATCCGACCAATCAAGACGGGATGAAGTACTACTGGGGCTGGAATGAAACTCCAGTATCGAAGAGCATCGACAGCAGTCCGAGCAATTGGGACAGCATCGTCGTCAAACTTCCAGCTGGCATGAAGACGATCAGTGAGCTGTCCCCCTCAGCGAGGTCGAGACTCAGTTCCACACTCGATGGGTTCGTAACAGACAACGCTATTCCGCTGGGTAAACCGCAGGACGCATATGTCATCACACTGACTGAATCGCAGAGCGACAGCAACTCAGACGTGTGGCAGAGAGAGTTCTCCTGTCAGCCCTACGACTTCAATGCCGATGGCGGCAAACTGAAGATTAACTACCTAGCGACCTCGGATAAGTCCAGCGATGGCAAGGGCGCCTGCTGGTTGTCTGATTGAGCCGTCGGCTAGTAGCGCCTTCATTTTGCCATGCCCGTGCTTTCCCTAGCGAACACGATCCGTCGCTACCCACCACATGGGGCTGCGACCGACGGGTCAGCTGTTCGCTCGGACAGGGGTGTGCGCAACGTCGTCTTCGGTGAACGCTTTCGTCCAGCAGGCAAACTCAAGCAGAATTCCATCGGGGTCTTGGAAGTAGATCGACCGGACGTACACCTCGTCGGTCATCTCGGCGCTTAGACCAAACTCGCTGTTGTCATGATTGGCCACTTCGGTACATTCGATCCCGTTTTCAACGAGCCGATCCCGATACTGCTCAATCTTGTCTGGCGGTACGGCGAACGCAACGTGGTTCATTGACCCAATGGCACTCGAGAGCTCGCCTTGGTCTGGACGCCCGCGTGGGGCCGAGACGCCGGGAATGCCCTCGGGTGCCTCTGGAAACCAGAAAAACGCCAGATGGTCGCCACCCCCGCAATCAAAAAAGAAGTGCTGCCCCATTCCAACTGGCAACTCGATGGTCTTGACGAGCGGCATGCCCAGCACCCCTGAATAGAAATCGACCGTCACCTGCATGTCCCTGCAGACAAGTGCCAAGTGATTAATCCCCTGAAACTCAAACTTTTGATCAGCCATTGCAGTTCTCCTCTGAGGCGAGAAACTTTCCGAGCGAGATACAAGCTAGACCGCGAAGCGTCTTTGAAGGGCTCAAATTTCGCTGCCGACCACTTAAGCCGACCCAATTCGGCCGATCCCTTTGGGAGTGAAGTGCGCTCCCGATCAGTAGCCTGAAGCAGTGGCAGTCACTTCGCTCACTCCTCGACGAATCAAGTTTGAGTTCCCTGAGCAGATTCCTCTTGTGTGGACTCCAAGGGTTCCCGAGATTTCGGCAGCTGCAAACTCAGTTTCGCTACTCATGCCACATGTTGAGCCCTATGTGATTGCTTCTGTCCGCGCTGTTCTCGATCAGCTGCCGACCGAGCAGAGAGTTGCCGCTGCAGGGTTCATCGCACAAGAGGCGCAACATCAGCGCCAGCACCGGATCTTTAATGCCAGCGTCACCCCTCAGATTCCCGGAATGAGCCGAGTTGAAAGCTGGATGCATCGGACCTACGGCTGGTTATCTCGAACCCGATCAACTCGGTTCAATCTTGCGTTTGCTGCGGGATTCGAGACGGTGGCTTTTGCCTTGGCCCGGTGGACAGAGTCCCACCTGCGAACACTCTTTGATGGAGCCGATGAACGGATCACCACCCTGTTCCTCTGGCATCTAGCCGAAGAGGTGGAGCACAAGTCTGTGGCCTTCGACGCGTACGAACAGGTAGACGGCTCACGAGTGCGCTATCTGTTAGCCGCAGTGAGTTCAATACTGATACTGAGCGGCTATACCTTGATCTCCACCGTTCTCAACCTCAAGGCTCAGGGCCGGCTGTTTCATCCGGTTGCTTGGTGGCGGCTGCTGCTCTTCAGCATCAGTTTGGCTTGGGAAGTTCTGCCCGACCTCGCAGCCTCGGCTATGCCGGGCCACCACCCGAGCGATTTCGCTGACCCGATAGCACTCAGCACTTGGCTGAACCAGTACGACCCAGAGACTGCCTCGCTACCCCTGTGGTGGACGGGTGAATCGGCGCAGCAACCGGTTGTTCTTCGCTAGGGAGAGATCCTTTAGAAAAGCACTCGCTGCGAGGTCAGGCTGGCGGATTCTCTTCGGTCAAGGTGATCGCGTATTCGGGACAGTTGTCCACTGCTAGCTGGGCTTTGGCGTGCAACTGCTCAGGCACATCACCCGTCACCAACAACACGGCGTATCCCTCGTCGTCTACATCAAAGAGTTCTGGGGCTAGCAAGTAGCACCGGTTGTGGCCTTGACAGGCTTCACGGTTGAAAGAAATCTTCATCTGGCTCCCATGGTCGTTGTAGAAGTGCCTGGATCGAGGATCCGGATAGGCAGCTTGCGAGGGCCGCGCACCTGCCCGGTCGACCACAGAACAGCTTCTGGGTCAGCTAACTCGAACTCTGGCACCCTCGCTAGCCACTCCTCGAGGGCAACAGTGAGCTCCATTCGAGCCAGATTTGAACCGAGGCAGCGATGAATCCCGAGACCAAAAGCTGCGTGGCGGTTCTTTTCACGGTCAAGAATCACCTCGTTTGGATTCTCAAAGAACTCGGGGTCACGATTCGCTGATGGGAATGGAAGCAAGACCCAGTCCCCCTCATGAAGCTGTTTGCCGCCGAGTTCTACGTCCTGAGAAACTTTGCGGGCCATGGTCACCGGAGCGAAAGCTCGCAGCATTTCCTCCACGGCGAACGGCATAAGTTCTGGGTGTGCGATGAGACGTGCGCACTCTTCCGGGTGCTGCGCCAAGTACCAGATGCTCGCTCCGATCGCAGACCAAGTGGTGTCGATCCCTGCAAGGAGGATCAGCGCAATCGTGCCTCCTACGTGGTCGTCGGTGAGGGGCACTCCTTCAATCTCTGCCTGCAGCAGAAAGCCGATTAGGTCGTCGCTTGGCTCGTCTCGCCTCTTTTCAATCTGGGTAAAAATGTAGTGAATCATGGTTTCGTCAGGCGCAACCGGTTCGTCATTTTGGCCGGCCATCTCGAGAATCCTATGAATGAAACCTCGAAATCGATCACCGTCCTCTGCCGGAACGCCGAGCATGTGAGCTATGACGCGAACAGGGATGTGTTGCGCGTACTGCTCCGCAGCGTCCACGACTCCTGAAGCAGGAAGATCACTTAGAATCTGATCAATGAGCTGCGCACAGAACGCTCGGGTGGGTGCCTCTATCGGCCGAATTGCCTTTGGAGCGAACGCCGGCAAGAGCAGGCTTCTTGCAACTTGATGAAAGGGCGGGTCCGAGCTGATCGGAGGTGCGTAACCGACTGGCGCAGGAACCTGGGGCTCAAGCACCGAGACGATGACCCCACGAGATGTGAAGTGCTCCGTGTCATGTGCGATGGCCGAAATGTCCTCATGGCGAGTGGGCAGCCAAGTTCCGCCGAAGCGGTCAGAGTGCGCCACGGGGCAAGTTTCTCGCAACTCTTGCCAAATCGCAGGAGCGTCAGCCGCGTACTCAGGCGCAGTATGGTCAAAGTCGGTTTGCCAGTCTGTTACCGGGCACCGCTCAGGTCCACTCATTACATGCTCCAATCAACCGGGATTGTGAATACTAGAGAAGATTCAAGGTTCCACATTTCTGCCCATCATGGCGCAGGCCAAACAGATTCCGCTCGCGCCGCTAGGAGAAGTATCCTCAGACACTTGCCCGATCCCACACCCCCTGACATCTCGGATTCAGATCCTCTCGGCACCGACTCGTCACCGAGCGATGACTTGAACGAAGCGGCAAGTGCTGCTCTGCCTGACGTCGTGCTTGATTCGGTAGATCCGAAAATGAGTTCAGCGGCGATGGACGAGATGCGAAGTGCCCGCAGAAGGCGTCGCATCGGGGACGTGGCCTGGGGAGACTTGGCGTATCGCGTGTACACCACTGCTTTGGCGTGTTTGGTGTTTGCAGTGTTTGCCTCTGGTTGGGTTGGCGACTCGGAATTGTCCGCCGCATCGCAGACATCAGCTCAGAAATTTGGCCCTGTGTGGGCAGGTCTGTTTGCAGGCCTTGTGTTGCTGCTGGGTGTGCGATCTGGAACGCGAGCCGGTCCGATTGCACTCGAATCAGCCGACGTCTATCACCTATTGCTCGCTCCGATCAGCCGGTCTCGAGTGCTGCGACGCCCAGCGGTGGGCGTAGTTGGCTACGGAGTTGCAACTGGGATGGCTGTGGGAGCCCTAGTGGGCTCGCTCTGCAGTCAACGGCTCCCGGGTAACACCTTTGAGTGGATGCTTTCGGGCGCGCTTTTTGGCGGCGCAGCAGCAGCGCTCTCACTTGGAGCGGCCCTCATCACTGCATCACGACGCGTGCCGAGGCCTTGGATCGAACTTCTGGCTTGGGCCCTTCTCATTGCCTCGGTCGTGGCTGTTGCTGGCTATTCACCATTCGCTCCGTTGACCCTGCTTGGGCAGATTCTCTTCTGGCCACTTAGCTTTTCCCTG
>CAMDAT010000110.1 GCA_945888825.1 Bifidobacterium breve
CCGTCAACCAAGACTGCAGAACCCAAGAGCGTGTCGAGCACTCGCTCGATACCATCGGCCGAAGATGCCGCCGATCCGCTGCGAAGAGCACGCACGTGCCGTCGCAGAGGCTCGCCTTGCGGTGGAAGGGTGGCCGAAGGTGAGGCTCCACTGGAAAGCGCAAGAACAGCACCGCGATGATCGCCCTGAACCAGCGCGTCGAGCGCAGATCGAGCCGATGGAATATCGGCAACCACGACAGCTGTGAGGGCCTCGCCCACTGCGGCCTCAAAGGCCTCTTCCCAGCCAGCGTCAACGTCGACTAGGTCCAACAATGTGCCAAGTACGCCAGTCAAGCCATCAAGATGCTCTGCACCGGCGCGCTGCCGCGCCTCGTCCAAAGCCAGCGTCAGGGCCTCTACTCGGGCGGCCCAACCGGAGTGTTCGGTCTCGGCGGAAGTCGCGGCCTCTTCGGCAGTTCTCAGCTGTGCCTCTTTGGCCAGCGACTCTTCAACTGAAGCAGCTGCGCTCTGTTCAATGGCCTCGACTGCTGACTCAGCAGCGGAGCGCTCCTCGTTAGCGCGCTGCCCTTCAACAGTGAGCCGCTCCACTTTTTCTGCCAACGAATCCCGACGAGACACCAACCGAACCTGATCGTTCGTGGTGCGTTCGATCGCTGAGCGCAGCGCAGCAAGTTCCCCTCGCACTCCGGCGGCCTCACCCGTTGGGGCGGGAATACCATCAGCCCAGTCGGCCTCGAACAGAGCGCGCTCCTGAGCCAGAGCGGCCTCGGATTCTTCAAGCTCGCCTGCAGAAACCAGAATTCTCTCTGCTTCGAGTTCGGCTTGGGCAGACTCATCGCGAAGTTGTGCTTGTTCAGACTCAAGACTCGCAATGACAGCAGCATCAATTGCGCTACTGAGCTCACGCTCAACACCGCGGCGGCGCTCTGCCAACAACGCAAGCAATCCCCGAGCCTTTTCTCGCAGGGTTTCGTAGCGAAGGAGGGCATCGCCCACATCTCGTCCGCCAAGGGCAGAAAGTTGTGCCTCGGAACTCAGAATCCGAGCATCAAGGTCGGCAAGTTTCGCCCGCAGTTGTTGATCCTGGCCACGAAGGTCAGTCTGGGTTCGGGCTGATTCCTCGAGTTGTACGCGCAAACGACCCAAGTCGCGGCCTGCCGAGAAAACTTTGAGAGCTGAAAGTTCGCTCACCAAGTCACCGTGACGGCGCGCTGCATCAGCTTGACGTTCCAATGGCCGCAACTGCCGTCGAACCTCACGCAGTAGGTCTTGGATGCGAGTGAGGTTTGCCTCGGTTGCGGTGAGACGGCGCTCTGCACGTTCTTTGCGACGGCGGTATTTCAATACACCGGCGGCTTCTTCAATGATGAGTCGTCGATCCTCGGGGCGCGCATTGAGCACCCCGTCAATATTTCCCTGCGAGATGATGACGTGCTGCTGGCGTCCGACACCTGAGTCCGAAAGCAGTTCTTGAATGTCGAGCAATCGACAGGGCACGTTATTGATTGCGTACTCGCTGTCACCAGAACGGAATAACAGTCGACTCAGAGTGACTTCTGTGAAGTCAATCGGCAACAGCCCGGCAGAGTTATCGATGGTGAGTGACACCTCGGCACGGCCTAGTGCTGGGCGGTTTGAGGTTCCGGCAAAAATGACGTCGTCCATCTTTGCTGATCGGACAATGGAAGGCTTCTGGGCGCCGAGAACCCAACCAATGGCATCGACCACGTTTGACTTACCCGAACCATTCGGTCCGACGACCACAGTGACGCCGGGTTCGAGCGACAAGGTCGTTGCATCGGCGAAGGACTTGAAACCCTTCATCTGCAGAGTCTTCAGAAACACGCTTCTCCCGGAGGTTCTTGCCGAGAACGAACTCAGTAGGCAGGACGGACAGGTGGACTAGAAAGTAGATCAGATCCTTGGCAACGGTGCCGCTCAGCAATCCTCAGCCGGGACTATGGCACAGCGCAGCACCACTCAGACCTGAGTTTGCTCGCAAAAGTAGGTATAGCCGCCGCCAAAGCGAACCTTGACAATGGGGCCACGTGCCCGGGGGCTCATCTCTCCATCGCGTTTGTAAACGGCGATGTACTGCAAGTAGTCACCAGGCTTGCCGGACAGTCCGACCCAGCCGTCAGGTTCGAGTGTGGTCCCGCCGTACTTCACAGCCTCATGGATGGTTTCCACTAGGGCGCGATACAGCCGACGAACCTCTTGCGCAGAGAGCGTTGAGGTATTGCGGTCATAGCGCAACCCTGCGTGAAAGAGAATCTCGTCCGAGTAGATCGGGCCAAACCCCACCAAAAAGGTTGGGTCCATCAGAATTGACTTCAGCTTGCCGTCACGGCGCATGAGCCGCTCACCGAAAGTGGTCCAAGAAATTGGTTCCTCGATGGCATCTAGGCCAAGCGTCAGGAGTTCGGGGTGAAGATCCTCAAGTTCATCGGCGGCCACTAGCTCAACGGCTGCCTCTTTTTTAGGGTCAACCAATCGAAGCTGCCCACCTTGAGTGAACGACACGATGAGAGCTGTTCCCGTAGCGACTGGATCCTTTGGCTGGTTTCGTGTCATTCGGCTGTGCTCACCGAGTGACATAACTAGCAGTTGGTCCCCCTCAACCTGAAAGATCAACAACATGCCGCGACGCGTTACACCGCTCAGTTTGAGACCTTCAACAGCTGCTGTCATGGTCTTTTTATTTGGGTGTTTAGCGACAGATGGCGCTGTGACCTCTATGTTTCTAATCTTTCTCTCGCCAACCTCTCGATCAAGGTCGCGTCGCAAAAGTTCGAGCTCTGGAAGCTCAGGCATGAGTACCCCCCGGGGTAGTTTCCGTCGGAATCGAT
This sequence comes from Bifidobacterium breve, assembly GCA_945888825.1. Lineage (GTDB taxonomy): Bacteria > Actinomycetota > Acidimicrobiia > Acidimicrobiales > Microtrichaceae > IMCC26207. The sequence continues at coordinate 2,852 of CAMDAT010000110.1, forward strand.
GAGGCTTCTTGGCGGTCCGACACCGCTAAGGAACCAAGATCTGGCTGGGCTAAATCTGGCTGGGCTGAATGATCTGTCTGGTCTGAATTCTCTGGCTGGTCTGAATTACCTCTGCTGGGATTCTGCAGGCGCTCAAAAGCCTGTTCAGCAGCGGCCTGCTCGGCCTCTTTTTTGGTTCGCCCTTCGCCGGCACCCCAAGGCTCACCGTCTAGTTCAACTTGAGCCGAGAAGTGCTTTTCGTGTTCTGGGCCCTCCTCTGTGAGGACATACCTAGGAAGTTGCCCAAAGCGCCGAGCACTGAGTTCTTGTAGCTGAGACTTGTGATCACTTGCCAAACCGCCATCGAGGACATCTTGAATTCGATCATGCAGAAGGTCCAGAACAACAACAGTTGCCGCACCCATGCCGCCGTCGAGATAGACGGCGCCAATTACGGCTTCAATGCCATCGGCCAAAATCGAGGTTTTGTTCCTGCCTCCAGTGGCTTCTTCGCCCTTACCCAAGCTCATAGCTGCACCCAATTCACGAGTCCTCGCTACGCCCGCCAAGGCAACGGCACTTACTAACTCGGAACGGTTTCTTGCCAGAACCCCTTCACTAATGCCTGGGTCTGATCGATACAGGTGATCGGTGATGACCAGACCTAACACGGAGTCCCCAAGAAACTCGAGCCGCTCGTTCGACGCGACTGCACCGTTCTCGGCGCACCAAGATCGATGCCGCAAAGAAAGCTCGAGCAATCCCGGATCAGCAAACTGATACCCGAGAAGGCTGCAGAGTTGCTCCCGGGGACCGAGGATGTGAACCTCAGACTCGGGGGAGTACATAGTCGACGACGTCACGAACAGTCTTCAGGTCTTCGAGGTCTTCGTCCTCGATACGAAAGCTATCGGAGCGTTGGCTGAACTCTTCTTCGATTGCTTCAACAAGCTCAATGAGTTCCAGTGAACCCAGATGCAGGTCCTCAACGAAAGAGTCTCCCTCGTTAATGGAGCTGGTCTCCACCTCGAGGATGTCCGCTAGCAGGTCTTGGATCACTCGAAAAACCTCTGCCCTCTCGGGTGCAGAGCTTTCTGATGGCATCTCAGCAGACACAAACACTCTCTCTCTAATAACTAGCTACAGCCGCTTCTGGCTGGGCCAAGTGCCTCACACTGTACTCGCCACAGGATGCTCCTTGGACGAGACGCATGAAGCAGCGAACGGGGCCAAAGATCAAAAACAGCTGAGAAACAGCGATTACTTGGCAGAAACAAGAAAAACTAGCGATCCACAGAGTTCCTGTGGATCAGTCAACCTCAATAGCTTGACGGCCGGCGTACCAACCACAGTTGCCACAGACCACATGGGGAAGCTTCACGGCGTTGCATCGGGGGCACACGCTGCGCGGGGAGGCCTTGAGCGTCCAGTTGGAAGCACGGCGGCTGCGACTCTTCGACTTCGAGGTCTTTTTCTTTGGTACGGCCATGGTCTTCTCTACTTTTGAGGGGCGCGGACAGTGCTTTGGGCAGTCTCACGCAGAACGGTCTCTCGTCGGTATCGCACCTCTGGTCGAGGCAGTGTCCCGGCGGAATGAGCATCTTAGCTACTCAGGGGGGTCCGAGTCGAAATGAAGGTCTCCGAGGGAAGCCCAACGGGGGTCAATCGGTTCCGCACCTGCGGTTTCTGCGGTGATAACAGGGAACAATTCTGGGATCGGTCCGGCACAGTCTGCTCGACAAAGCGGAGCTATGGGGAGCGCAAGAATTGCCGCATCGTGCACGGTCGGCCCCAAGTCGATGGAGTCATTCGCAATCGGAAGGATGTCTCCGAGTTCGCCCTCGGTACGCTCCTTGAATATCTCGGCCACCTCCACCGTCACCTGCCCAGTAGTCATCTCAAGGCAGCGCCGGCACTCCCCCTGCCAAGGCACTTGCACTGTTCCTGACAGCGTCACCCCATCGGAGAGGGCCTCCATCGTGACGCTGAGCAGAACCTCTTCACCTTCTGGAATGCTGGAACTAGAGATTGCGAGCGGACCTAGGGGTACGGAGCGCTCGAGTTGCATCCGGTTGCCAGGCCGCCTGCGCAACTCCGAAACGCCTATGCGCAGTTCGGACTCAGTCACTGATCTTGATCGAACATAGGAACAGCACCGGTGGGCTGGTCCTCGTATTCAAAAGAGTCGTCCCGGCCCACTGCACCCAATTCAGCTTCTTCAATGGTCGGAGCAGAGAGTCTGCTTCGGCCCGCAGTGACCGTCTTTTGGATGCGCTCAAGCACATTCTCAAAGCTGGCGAGTTTCTGATCGCAGTAATCTTCGGTTTCTCTGCGCATCCGTCGCGCCGAGGCTTCTGCATCCTCGATGATCTGTGTCGCCCGCAGCTCGGCCGCTTTTGCAACCTCGGTCCGCTGCACCATATGGGCGACTCTCGACTTTGCATCCGCTATGAGTTCGTCTCCGTCTCTACGGGATCGCGCAATGAACTCCTCACGTTCTTTGAGTAGCCACCTTGCGCTACGAAGCTCATCGGGAAGACGAGACACTGCGTCATCAAGCAGTTCAAGTACTTCCTCTTTATTGACGCGTACTGATGCAGACATCGGCATGCCGGGCGAGGTGTCGATCATCTCGATCACTCTTCGTAAAATTGCCTCGCTCTCTGGTACGCGGTACTGCTCTCCTGCAGCAACTCGTCGCGCAGAGGAGGGAGACTCGTCGGCAGTTTCATCATCTAGGTCATCGAAGGCTCGTGGGCTCATGGTCCCTCCATATTGTCAGAGTCACTAGCCTTACTCGCGATTACTCAGTCCTACGAGGGCTCGGACGTTTTCTTGTTGCCGCTAGCCGAATTTCTCTTGTAGCCGGTTGGCGACAGGTGCAGGCACCATGGTGGTGACGTCGCCTCCGAATCGGGCTACTTCACGAATCAGTTTCGAGGCCAGAAAAGAGTTCCTCGAAGCAGAGGGAACAAAGAGCGTGTCTACTCCAGAGATTGAGCGGTTCATTTGCGCCATCTGCAACTCAGACTCAAAGTCCGAGACTGCCCGTAGACCCTTAATAATGAAATGGGCGTTTTTCTCTTTGGCAAGATCAACGACAAGCGAAGAGAACATCGTGACCTCTACGTTGTCGAGGTGTGCGAGGGAGTCCTCAATCAATTCCTGGCGCTCATCGAGAGTAAAGAGTGGCTCGCCCTTCTGAGGATTCCGCATGGCCGCAACGATGACTTTGTCAAACAGGCGCGCTGCAGTCTCAACGATTTCAACATGTCCATTGTGAATCGGATCAAAGGATCCTGGATACAACACGACTGTCATGAGTGTTCCTCCGATGGGGGGCGGTCACTGGCAACGGCAAGGATGGGAGCCATCACTGTAACCACCGTACCCCCGTACTTGCGTTCTCTGAGAACCTGTGAGCCAGCAGGTGCTTCGATCGGTCGATTGGATTCGATGACCAAAGTCTGCGCCTCAAGACCACTCAGTAGTTCCGCCCAAGAATCAAACTCGTAGGGGGGATCAAGTAACACAAGGTCATAGGTGGTTTGGTTCCGGGCGAGATGCGCCGCAGCCTCGGAACGGACCACCGTGCAGGAGTCAGCACAGTCGCAGGCAGCAATATTTGCTCGGACAACGTCAAGGGCCTGTGGAGATGAGTCAACGAACGTCACATGCTTCGCACCTCGAGAGATTGCCTCTAGGCCGAGTGCACCTGAACCAGCAAAAAGGTCCAGCACATTCGCGTCCTCAATGACTCCCATTGAGCCGAGTGCGTTGAAGATCGCCTCACGGACCCGGTCTCCAGTTGGGCGAACATCGGTACCAGTCAGCGTGGTTAGTTTTCGGCCTCGGCGGGACCCGGCAACGATCCTCATAGTGCAACAGCGTTCACAGTTTCACTTTAGGAGACTCCCCGACCGCCGCTCACATCCGTAGGGCCGGCACAGCCGTGCCGGTCAGGACTTATGTAGGAACTCGCGATCCTGATCGTCGAGTACCAAGGCCAGTTCGGAACCAAGCAGTGGGTGTTGCTCCAAGCCTGTGCCGTCCCCGACAATCTCAATTGCAACCGCACGTGCTTTCTCGACCCAATCCCGATCTCGGCGCAGGGATGCCAGTTGTAGGTCATTTCGGCCCTTTTGGCGCTCACCCATAACTGTTCCTTCGCCCCGAAGGTCAAGGTCAACCTCGGCTAGCTCGAACCCGTCCGCAGTTCTCACCATTGCCTCTAAGCGCGCTTGCGCATCGGGTGTGAGTTCCGATGTGGCTACGAGCACGCAGTATCCCTTGGCCCCACCGCGCCCGACTCGGCCTCGCAACTGATGCAACTGAGCAATGCCAAACCGGTCAGCGTCAAGGATGACCATCACGGTTGCATTCGGAACGTCAACACCAACTTCGATCACCGTGGTTGCAATCAGTACGTCTAGTTCTGCTGCTCGGAACTGATCCATAACGGCCTGCTTGTCATCCGAGGCCATCCGGCCATGCAATAGACCAAGACGAAGACCACTCAGTTCGTTGGCGGAAAGTCGTTCAAGAGTCTCTTGCGCAGAGGCCACTTCAAGCTTCTCTGACTCTTCAATAAGAGGGCACACCACATAGGTCTGATAGCCAGCTTCAACTTGGCTGCGTACGAGTTCCCATGCTTGTTCTTCTTCTGCTTGACCTGCCACCCAACTGGTTTCGATTGGTGTCCTGCCCGGTGGAAGCTCGTCGAGGACAGTCACGTCAAGATCTCCGTACACGGTCATCGCCGCAGTTCGCGGAATGGGCGTTGCAGTCATGACCAACACATCGGGAATCGTGGAATCGGCGTTCGCAGAGCGCAGCGCAGCGCGCTGTTCAACACCAAAGCGATGCTGTTCATCAATCACCACAACGCCAAGCGAATGAAACTGCACTGCCTCTTGAATCAGCGCATGGGTACCAATCAAAATATCTAGGGTTCCGTCGGCCAAACTGGCCAGCACCGCGCGGCGCTGTGCTGCTCGAGTTCGGTTAGTGAGCAGGCCGACTGATAACGGGCGAGTACCCAGCAGTGTGTCCGGCGCATCAATAGTCATCTCACCAATCAGAGCCCTGACAGATGTGCCGTGTTGTTCAGCTAGCACTTCCGTCGGGGCCATCAAAGCTCCTTGATGGCCTCCTTGGACTGCCGTAAGCAACGTGTTGACAGCTACGACTGTCTTTCCGGAGCCCACGTCCCCCTGCAACAACCGGTGCATTGGGATCGGGCGAGCAAGGTCTGCGTTGATCTCGGTTATGGCGCGCTGCTGTGCCGAGGTAAGGCTGTAAGGAAGTGCCTCCAAGAAGGAGCGCACCAGCCCAGGCGCAGGCCCAGATGTAGCGCCAATCTCTTGAACAATGCCGATCGAATTCCGCTCAAGATCCCGTTGTCGTTGTACTAGCGACAACTGCAGTCGAAGCAGTTCGTCAAAAACTAAGCGATTCCGAGAACTGACCATATGTGCCATGGAATCTGGTGCGTGAATTCCAGCGAACGCAGACTGGCGGTCCATCAGGCCAAGCGACTGCAGAACGTTGGCCGGCACTGGGTCGGCAATGCCTCGGTCAGCACAGCGGCGAAGAACCTGCGCCACCCAGTCCCCGACTTCCCAAGTCGACAGCCCCGACTTCTCCGAAAGTGGATACACCGAAACAATTTTTCCGGTTCGAGTCCCGACCAGATCGACAACCGGATTCGTCATCTGCCGTTTGCCGTTAAACATCTCGATCTTGCCGAAGATGGCAAGTTCGCCAACCTGCCCCCCGCCGAGTTGATGCTCGCGCCAAGCTTGGTTAAAGAAGGTGCAGCGCAAGGTGCCCGTGGAGTCGCGAATGTCTGCAACGACCATCACCTTGCCGTTTCGAGTGCGACGCGCAGAAACCGAGGCCACCTCTCCAAGAATCAAGACCTCTACGCCAAGGCCGGCTGATGCAATCTGCGCTTCTCGGGTCCGATCGATATATCTGCGCGGGTAATGCGTGAGCAGGTCGAGCAGCGAAGAAATCCCCAGAACCTC
>CAMDAT010000111.1 GCA_945888825.1 Bifidobacterium breve
TCGGAATTTTCTGGGTCGCATGACCTATCAGCCGTGCCGCATGACCCATGTCGCGTGACCCATGTCGCATGACCCATGTCGGAGAACTAGTGCGCAGCACCCGCATTTGCCATGGTGAACAGCTCATGACTGATCGAGCAGTACAGGCCTGCGGTGAACTCCAGGCTTGCGGTGAATTCCAGGCTTGCCGTGCAGTAGTGGCTTGCCGTGCCGTTCGACCCAGGACGCGAAGATGGGGCCCCTTGCGGGACCCCATCGTTCAAGTTTCTTTGTTGCTGAGCGTTTGGCTCTGCTTGCTCATGCTCCGAGTGAATTACCAGCGGAGCTGAAGGTCTTCTTGGTGCCGTTGGCGAGGAATGTAACTGCGCCGATGCAGACCACGGCGATGAGCGCTACGAGCAGTGCGTACTCCACGAGGGAGGCTCCTCGTTCGGTCTTTGCGTGTGCTTGCATCCATGCCTTAATGAAGTTGTACTGAGTAATCATTTTGTCTCCCTATTGGTGAGGTGTTGTTGGATCGGGTCCTACTTCGAACCCCGTAGTGAGATCCGTGATAGTGGTATCGACCGCTCAGATGGGACCTTTATAAATTTCTTGAAAATTTCCTAGAAATCTTTTGCAGCGGTATTCAGCTCAAGCTGACAATTCCCATTCGGACTGCCTGCAGCACGGCCTGGGTGCGGTCACGTGCGTCTAGCTTTTGATAGATCGAGGCCAAGTGGTTCTTGACTGTTTTCTGTGAGATAAACAGCTTCTCCGCAACCTCTGGGGTTGAACAGCCATCAGCGATGAGCTGCAAAACCTCTTCTTCTCTTCGTGTGACGATTCGTTCCTCCTCGGCATCCTGAGGGGCCTCGAGCTTGCGCAGTTCCTCAAGCATCGAGCGAGCCAAGTGGGGGGAGAGCACCGTGTCCCCTTCGGCCGCAAGACGCACGGAATCAGCAATCTCTCGGGTGGAGCAATCCTTGGTCAGGTAGCCAATAGCCCCTGCACGAATGGCATTGGTCAGTACCTCTTGATCGGCATGCATGGTCAGCATGACGATCCTGGACTTGTTGCCAGTGGACTTGAGCAGGCGACAGGCTTCAACCCCGCCGCAGTTCGGCATAGTCACATCCATGAGGATGACGTCGGGTTTCAGTGCATCGGCCATGGTGACGGCTTCGAGACCATCGCAGGCCTCTCCGACCACCTCAAAGCCCGACTCTGTCATGGAACGTCGAAGGCCCTCGCGGAGCATCCGATGATCATCTGCCAACATCAGTCGAATCGTCATACGTTCTTCCTTCTAGTAGTGCTGCTGGTTCTTGATGTGCTGGTTGAATCACCGATTTGCCTGTTTTCTTGGGCTGCTTGAGGGCTGGGTTTCGGTAGTGGCTGGTTGCAGCGTGCAACGCACCCGTGTTCCTCGTCCTGGAGCGCTGACAATCTCAAAGCTGGCTCCGACACTCGCTGCTCTCTCGCGCATGCCTAACAACCCGTAGGAGTCCAAACGGCCGGCTCGACCTTGTTCAAACCCCACGCCGTTATCAGTAATGTCGACGAGTGCCCTGTGGCCGTCGCAGCGCCAGACCACTCGTACTGCAGTGGCCGAGGCGTGACGCTCAACGTTGGCTAGTGCCTCTTGGGTCACACGCCACATCTCACGTTCTTGCAGAATGGGAAGGCGAGCAGACTCTTCTGCCTCAACGTGTACCTGCAAGGCGCTTCGCTCTGCCACTCGTTCGGCATACTGCTCAAGCACCTGACCCAGGCTGCGCTCGTCAGAGACGTCAGTCCGAAGGTCATAGAGAGTGTCTCGGACCTCTCGGATGACTCCGCGAACATCATCTCGGAGCTGTGCGATTGGTTGGGAGACTGATTCTCCGTGGGAGTCCTTTTCGACCAACCGGTCAAGTTCAAAGCCAAGGTAAGCCAAGGATTGCCCAATTCGGTCATGAAGGTCGCGAGCAATTCGCGTTCGCTCCTCATCAGCGCCAACCGTGCGTAACCGAGCAAACCAACGAGCGTTATCTACTGCGAGCGCAGCAGGTGCAATGAACCCGGCGACTAGTTCTTCCTCTCGATGTGTGAAGTGGCCGACCTCGCCATGCTCAAGAGCCAACAGTCCAATGATGGTTCCACGTGCGGTAAGCACGCTGTAGAGCCCCGACCCAGAGCGCTTTGATAGGCCCCCTCCTGGCTCTGCAACCAGATTCGAAATCGCTGCAATGCCATTTTGAGCAAGCGCCTTGCGAAGTCCGACAGGCAAATCCGTTGGCCCGAGCCGAGTTGGAATATGCAGGCCCTCATGGCGAACAACATCCCAGTGGGCATCGGTCTCATCGAAGAGCAGAACTGCGGCGCTTTCGAAGCTCACGAGTGAGTGCAGTCTCTGCAGGGTTGTATCCAGAACCTCTCCCATATCGAGCGAGGCAGGCAGTGTCTGGGTGACCTGATGAAGCGAGAAAAGCAGATCGTTCGCGTCAGACAGTTTGTCGAGGCGGTCCAGAGTGAGCTCGCGATCTCGGTCAGCTACTCCAGAGATACGCCTTGTGTAGCCAGCGATGATCGCCACGAGCATGATGATCCCGGCCCATGACGCTGCTCTGACTAGCGCCTCGCGTGGGTTGCTCGCCTGATCTACAAACACAAAGCTCACTGCCAGAATCGTTACAACTGCAACTCTGAACGAGAATCCAAACCCTCGAGCAAGTCCAGCCACGGTGATGGCAGGCAGCAGCATGAAGATGAGCGGTGAATCGCAGCCACCGGTTGCGACAACAGCGAGGACTCCAAGAAACACCTCGGCAATCACGAGTACCAGCGAACTGACAGAATCCGTGTACTTGATTGGTCGAACAGTGCGGAAAATTGCGTAGAGCACCAGTACTGCAGTCCAAAAGCGCAGCGAGGCTGTATTCGAACTGGTATCCGCAGAAACCAACAGCAACGAGATGCTCATGGTTGCCAAACGCATGGTGGTAATGAGGCCGTTAAAGCTAGAGACGCGATCGGCGGTGCCGCTGGGACTCTGATCCGCCAGAAGGTCGAAGTCGCCGGTGGGCTTTTGTGAAGTGTCTATGAGTGCACTTTTTAGGTCTCTACGCAGCCTGGCAGTGGCTTTCTGCCTGAGTGACTCCGGTTCTGGGTCTGATTGCGAGAGAGAGCTTGAGCCCGTTTCCAAACCGGTATCCAAGCTTGCACTGCTTCTTTCGGCCACCGATAGCGGGTGCTCGCTCAGGTTGTCAGTAGGAAATTCTGTGGGCATATGTAGTCCTGAGGTTGGGTCAAAATCTGGGATAATTCTTGGTATCGGCAGGTTGAATCCCGAACTGGACAAATAGTTCAAATAGTTCAAATTACCTACGCGGTGGCGGGCGGGTAGGGTTCAAACCCATGTTGTTAGTAGGCCTTACGGGCGGAATCGGCGCCGGAAAATCAACAGTCTCACTGGGTCTCGCTGAGCGAGGCGCTGTGGTGGTAGACGCCGACGCAATCGTGCGGGAACTTCAACAGCCGGGAACGCAGGTATTCAAAGAGATGGAAGAGCGTTTCGGGCCGGGAATACTCGATGAGTCGGGTCAGCTTGATCGTGCTGCCGTAGCCGATTTGGTCTTTACTGACGCCACGGCCTTGGCCGATCTGGGTGCGATCGTGCACCCAAGAGTGCACGAAGAGATCGCCCGAAGAATCGAAGAGCAATCAAGCACAGATTCTGTCGTCATTTTGGATGTGCCGTTGCTCGTCGAATCTGGATGGGAGGACCTGCGAGGCACCATCGTGGTTGACCTTGATCCCGAGGTGGCGATTGCTCGCCTGATCGAGTTTCGGGGGTTTTCCGAACAGGACGCAAGAAACCGGATCGCCAAACAGGCCAGCCGATCTGACCGCCTAGCCCGTGCCGACTTTGTGATCGATAACCACGGTCAACCACACGAGCTTGATGACCAGATCGCTCTTGCATGGCAGTGGATCCAGAGCCTGGCCCCGTGAGTTCCGAGGCAAGCCCCGATCGGGTGCAACCCTCTGCACTGCGGCCATTCAAAATGGTCTCGGACTATCAGCCTGCAGGGGATCAGCCAGCGGCAATTGCTGCGCTCGCCGAAGGCATCAACACTGGTCAACGCTTTCAAACTCTTCTTGGCATCACAGGCTCGGGCAAGTCAGCCACGATGGCCTGGACGATTGAACAAGTGCAACGGCCAACGCTGGTCCTGGCACCCAACAAGAGTTTGGCTGCGCAGCTAGCGAATGAGTTTCGTGAGTTCTTCCCAGAAAACCGGGTCGAATATTTTGTCTCCTACTACGACTATTACCAGCCCGAGGCCTACATGGCGGCCAGCGATACCTTCATCGAGAAGGACTCCTCGGTCAACGACGAGATCGATCGTCTGCGTCATGCGGCCACATCGGCGCTCCTGACTCGCAGGGACACCATTGTGGTGGCCTCGGTGTCGTGCATCTATGGTCTCGGCTCGCCCGAGGAATACTCCAAGAGACTGTTTGCCGCTCGGGTTGGCGAAACAATTGACCAGCGAGAGATGCTTCGTCGTCTCGTCGATCTGCAATACGAGCGCAACGATATGAACCTGGTGCGAGGCAAGTTCAGGGTGCGCGGCGACATCATTGAAGTCCACCCGGCCTATGAAGAGACCGCAGTGCGCATTGCGCTCTTCGGGGATGAGGTTGAGTCGATCTCTGTGGTTGACACGCTGACTGGTGAGCGCGTCCAGGAATTGGAGGAGGTGGTCATCTTCCCGAACACCCACTACGCCACCTCTGATGAGCGACTCCGGGACGCCATCGGCCGCATTGAAGTTGAGTTGCAGCAGCGGCTGGCGTTGTTTGAGAGTGAAGGCAAGTTGCTCGAGGCCCAGCGACTGCGAATGAGAACTGAATACGACCTTGAGATGCTGCAGGAGTTGGGATTCTGTAACGGTATTGAGAACTACTCGGGGCCGATAGATGGTCGTGCCCCAGGAGAGCCGCCGAATACGCTGCTGGACTTTTTTCCTTCTGATTACCTGACCATCATCGATGAATCCCACGTCACGATTCCGCAGTTGCACGGGCAGTACGAGGGAGATCGCTCAAGAAAGAACAACCTGATCGAGCATGGGTTTCGTCTGCCTTCAGCTGGCGATAATCGGCCGCTCAGGTTTGAGGAATGGGTGGAGCGTGCCGGCCAGACGGTGTTCCTGTCTGCCACGCCTAGTAAATGGGAGATCGAACATAGCTCTCGAGTGGTTGAACAGATTGTGCGGCCCACAGGCCTAATTGATCCGCAGGTTGTCATCAAGCCGACCGAGGGTCAGATCGATGACCTGTTAGGAAACATCAATGAGAGAGTCGAGTTAGGCGATCGAGTCTTGGTCACCACGCTCACCAAGAAGATGGCCGAAGATCTGACGCAGTACTTGCTTGAGATGGGTGTTCGGGTGCGTTACTTGCATTCAGATGTTGACACGTTGCAGCGCATTGAACTGGTGCGGGACTTGCGACTTGGTGAGTTCGATGTGCTCGTCGGCATCAACTTGTTGCGAGAGGGCCTTGATATTCCAGAGGTCTCGATGGTGGCGATTCTTGATGCTGACAAAGAGGGCTTCCTGCGCTCCGAAACCTCGCTGATTCAGATGATTGGTCGCGCTGCACGCAACGTACGCGGTCAAGTCTTTATGTATGCGGACCGCGTGACCGACTCAATGACCAAAGCAATCTCCGAGACCAACCGGCGCAGAGGTTTGCAAGAGGCGTACAACACCGAACATGGGATCGACCCCAAGACGATTATTAAGCCAGTGACCAACATCTTGGATCAGCTGCGGGGAACCTCGAATGAGGCGCCCTACCCGGGCCAGGGCAAACGTAAGCAGCGACCCGGCGAGCGTGCTCGAGCTGAACAGTTCAAGGACCTGCCTCCCTCTGACCTTGGCAAGTTGATCTCGCTGCTCGAGGACGAGATGAACGCAGCATCTGAAGAACTGCGCTTTGAAGAAGCGGCTCGACTGCGAGACGAGATTAAAGACCTGAAAAGAGAACTTCGCACTGCCGGCGGGGCCTAGCTAGCACTCGCTCTAGGACAACCCAGCACTGTTGCGAATCGACTCTTGGCGTAGCCAGTGATCGGCGAGTACCAACAGCATGGCTGCCTCTACGAGTGGCACCGCACGAGGCAGCACGCATGGATCGTGCCGGCCCTTAGCTGCCAAAGTGACGGCATTGTTGTCTCGGTCAACCGTTTGCTGTTCAGAAGAAATCGTGGCGGTTGGCTTAAAGGCAACACGAATGTTGATCTCCTCGCCGTTCGAGATACCGCCTTGTATGCCACCAGAGTGATTCGTGAGTGTGCGCGGCTTGCCATCTGCACCGGGAACAAAAGCGTCGTTGTGTTCTCTGCCTGTCATGGCAACTGCGCCAAACCCACTTCCCAGTTCGAAACCCTTTGTCGCAGGTAGCGACATGACAGCCTTTGCAAGGTCGGCCTCGAGCTTGTCGAATACGGGCTCGCCCCAGCCAGCGGGCACACCTCGAGCAATGCAAGAAACAATTCCGCCAAGTGAGTCGCCATCTCGGCGGGCCTGCTCAATAGCCGTAACCATTAGTTCGGCGGCTACTGGGTCTGGGCAGCGGGTGGGCGTGGCCTCGACCTGATCGAGTTGTACCAGGCTGGCATCAACGGCCGACATGATTGTGTGGATCTGCGAGACCCAGCCAAGTACCTCTACGCCGCAGCTCTGAGCTAGAAGCTTGCGTGCCACTGCGGCCGCTGCGACTCTGCCGATCGTCTCTCTTGCCGATGCCCGCCCTCCGCCGGCCACAGCTCGAATCCCGTATTTGGCCTCGGTAGTAAAGTCTGCATGCGAGGGGCGGTAGCTGCTCTTCATTTCCTCGTACGCCCCAGAAATCTGATCGGCATTGCGGACGAGCATGGCAATCGGCGATCCGAGTGTTCGACCCTCGTACACCCCAGAAAGAATCTCGACTTTGTCCGACTCATCCCGCTGCGTCACTAAGCGGCTTTGGCCAGGCCGACGGCGGTCTAGGTCTGGCTGGATATCTGCCTCTGAGAGTTCCAGCCCAGGAGGGCACCCATCAAGAACCACGCCAACCCCGCCACCATGAGACTCGCCAAAGGTTGTAATGCAAAAGAGGCGACCGGTGCTTGAACCCATATCAAGCAAGTATGGCAGTCGCTGAAGGCCGCTCCACACCTTGTTTCGGCAGATCCGCAAAACTTTCTGCCGTAAACGAGCTTGAACCACGAACACTTGTTCGCCAACTAAACTAGGGAATCATGTCGACACCCAAGGTGCGAACAAGCGCCACTCCTCGCAAGGCACCTGCAAAGAAGACGGCTGCTGTAGCCAAGACGGCAGCTGTAGCCAAGACGGCAGCTGTAGCCAAGAGAGCGCAGTCGCATCATGCGCTCGATCGCATCACGATTCGAGGCGCTCGCGAACACAACTTGTGTGATGTCTCGCTTGACCTTCCCCGTGACCAACTCATTGTCTTTACTGGGCTCTCTGGATCGGGCAAGTCTTCGCTTGCATTCGACACCATTTATGCCGAGGGTCAACGCCGCTACGTCGAGTCACTCTCCTCCTATGCGCGTCAGTTCTTGGGTCAGATGGATAAGCCCGATGTCGACGTGATCGAGGGCTTGTCTCCAGCAATCTCGATTGATCAGAAGTCGGCCTCTCGAAATCCCCGCTCAACAGTGGGCACGGTCACCGAGGTATACGACTACCTGCGACTGTTGTTTGCACGAGTCGGTGAACCCCATGATCCCGAAACTGGCGAAGCACTGGTTCGTCAAACTCCACAACAGATTGTGGACCGCATTTTGGCCCTACCCGAGGGCACACGCTTTCAAGTGCTTGCCCCAGTAATTCGTGGTCGGAAGGGCACCTACGAGCAGCTTTTTGTTGACCTTGCCAGCCAAGGATTTGGTCGGGTGCGCGTGGACGGCGAAGTACACGAGCTTCCGGTAGAGCTCGACCTTGCCCGCTATGAGCAGCACACCATTGAGGTCATTGTTGACCGCCTGGTGTTGCGAGATGGCATCGAGCGGCGCCTCACCGACTCCATGGAAACAGCACTGACGCTCGCCGAGGGAGTGGCTCAGATCGAACTGCTTGCCGCTAAGGACGCCGGTCCTGATGCAGAGTCAGAGACGCTGACTTTTTCTGAGAAGTTGGCGCGCCCATCTGATGGCAAAAGCTTCGAAGAACTGGCTCCACGGAACTTCTCTTTCAATACCCCATATGGCGCATGCACGGCATGTGATGGATTGGGAACCTTGTTCGAGGTCGACCCGGAACTGGTGGTTCCTGACCCAGAGGTCTCGGTGGCCGATGGCGCACTCGCTCCTTGGGCCTCGGGCCACGCAAAGTACTTTCACCGTTTGTTGGAGTCAGTCTGCGAGGAGTACGAGATTGAGATCAACACTCCGTTTGAGAAGCTCCCGAAGCAGCAGCAGACGCTCTTGCTCTTTGGTGTTGAAGGATCAACTCGCGTAGCCGTCAAGTTCAAGAATCGTTACGGCAGAACGCGTAGTTACTCAGCCAAGTATGAGGGCGTGATTCCGTATCTCAAGCGTCGTCATAGCGAGGCCGAAACTGACTCCTCACGCGATGCCATTGAGGGCTACATGCGCCTTGTGCCGTGTGCTACCTGCGACGGTGCCCGCTTGAACCCGTATGCACTTGCAGTCACTGTTGATGGGCTCAACATGCATCAACTCTGCAGCCTGTCGATCGCCGAGGCCACAGACAAACTGCTGCACCTGCACCTAGATGAGCGTCAGACTCTGATTGCTGAGCGCATCCTGAAAGAGATCAACGTTCGGCTCAAGTTCTTATGCGATGTGGGCTT
>CAMDAT010000112.1 GCA_945888825.1 Bifidobacterium breve
CCCGTGGCCATGATGGCCATGAATGCGGCACCAGCGAGAACGCCCACTCGCCGGGTACGGCGCGAGGAACGAACTGCGGGTGCCTGCTGACTACTTGATTCACCGGAGCGACTACCGATGGACCATCGTCCCTGCCGCGCTGCAACAGAGGTAGTGGTTGAGCTCGTGAGGCAAGTGGAATCTGCGGAGTGTGCTTGGGAGTTCATGAAACTGCCTTTCAGTTCTATGTCGATTCAGGAAGTCATATGACGACCAGAAGACATTATTACGAACTATTTGCAGTTTTGTAACATTCCGTAACACAAATGTGACACAAATCACTTTTTCAGATCTGAAGGTAAATCGGTGAAATCAGGAGGTTTCAGGAGGCGGTTGAGTCCTCGGCCTGACCGGAGTGAACTAATGCTGCTGATTCAGTTTCGAGCACGGCTTGAGCCAGAGCCTCATCAACAAACTCAGTTGAATCGTCTATCACCTCAGCTGAAGGTCCCACCTTGGTACGGCTTGCGGTGCGAGGACGTTTCACACCCCAGATGATGTGCAGTTTCTCGAGCACAAACAGCACATACCAAGTGATATCGATCTCCCACCACTTGGTTCCCTGACGAGCCAAGTACGCAGCCTTGTGGTGGTTGTTATGCCAGCCCTCACCCATGGTCAGAATGGCTAGCAGTGCGTTGTTTCGGCTGGTGTCCTCGGTTTCGAAACGACGTGACCCGAACACGTGAGCAAGGGAATTAATCAAGAAGGTGGAATGCCACAACACCACGGTGGACAACACAAACCCGATGAGCAACCCAGACCATCCGCCGATGAGTGTGCACACAACTGCGAGTGACCACGGTGCAATCCAGTCGTGCTTCGAGATAAAGCGAAGCTCAGGGAACTTCTCAAAATCCTTTACTGAACGAAGCGGTGCACTCGTGGTGTCATCAGAAAGAATCCAGCCAGCGTGACTCCACCAGAAACCCTTCCGAGGGGTGTGAGGGTCATTGATGGTGTCTGCAAAGCGATGATGAATTCGGTGGTGACCCGCCCACCAGAGGGGGCCTTTCTGCGCTGCCGTGCAACCGCCGTAACCCAGGATGAACTGAAACACCCGAGAGGTCTTGTATGCCTTATGCGAGAAGTACCGGTGATACCCGCCCGTGATAAAGAACATCCGGGTCCAGAAGGTGACTGCAAACAGAATCCATGCAGTTCGACTTACTCCCGTGAAGATCACCAGAAGTGGGAGCAGGTGGATGGCAAAGAACGGGATAGAAGAGGTCGGATTGATCCGACCATGCGGCAAGCGTTCAGTATCGATGACAAACCTTCCGGATAAATCGGCAGGTTCGCCCCTCCGAGTACTTCTTCAGACTAACTCGGTCCAAATAGTTGGCCAAAAATGACCGCTAATGGCAGCTAGTGACAGCCGCCCCCGCAACAACCGCCTGAATGTGAAGGGGTTGAATTACTCGGTGCCGCGCGAAGTGTGTCGCCCCCGCCCGAGGTTGCAGCAAAAACTGACAACAAGCGCTTTGCTCCGACGTGCCCATCAGGACAGGTTGCTGGATCATCCGCTGCGGCCATGCTGCGGCGATCCTCAAAAACTGTCTCGCAGGTTGCACATCGAAACTCATAGGTAGGCATGAAAATCCTCCACGTACGGCCTGCTCTCATCCTGTGTCAATTGAGGTGCTCACAGCACAGAATCGAGCACCAAACTTCGTTGACGAACCCAAGGGTACCTGCATGGGGTACGCAACAGGGCACCGAACTCATCGGTGCCTATGGACTCTCAAGGACCACCACGGCCGCAGCACTTGGCCCATCATGTGTGAGCGAGACATGAGCAATCCAGTCGTTGCCGAGCCGAGCCCGGACAAGCACTTCTAACTGCCCGGAGACTCTCAAGCTGGGGCGACCGTATGTGTCGTTTACAACTTCAACCTCGGACAGATCTGCTGAATCAAGCACCGAGGAGTCCAGCATGCAACTCTTGGAAACAGCTTGAAGGAATGCCAATTTTGCCGCCAAGCGGGCGGCTAGACGTTGAGCTCGAGTGGGGTCTGATTCGCCTGCCCGCTCACGCTCAGCAGCCGTGAAAGCTTCCATGGTGAATCGGCTTCCGTCGGTATCAAGCTGGGCGAGAAAGGCCGCAACGTCGAGGACCTCGAGACCTATTCCGCTCACTCCCATCTTCGATTCCCCTTAGCCACAGCGCTCACACTAGGACCTCAATCTGGTTCAACTCGAAGCATGTAGTTGGGCCCTAGTGGGAGATCGCTCGGAGCGGGACTAGTTTTCAGACGTGTTTAACGACCCAGAAGACATCACCAACCTTGCCCCTGCCTGGGTAGAGCGTGATGCCGCGGTGGTGTGGCACGGGTTCACTCAGATGGCGACATATGAGAGCAACTCCCCGATCATCGTGGAGAGCGCCGAGGGCAGAGAGCTCATCGATGTTGACGGTCGCCGCTACCTCGATGCGATTAGTTCGCTCTGGGTCACCACGCTTGGGCATCGCGTGCCCGAGCTTGATGCTGCACTTCGAGCACAGATTGACCTTGTCGGACACTCAACTCTGCTTGGTAACGGCAACCGAACCACTATTGAGTTTGCCGAGGCGCTCGCAAAAGTTGTTCCCGTCAAGCAGCCACACTTTCTGTTCGCATCCGATGGTGCCGCGGCTGTCGAGCAAGCTCTCAAGATTGCGTTTCAGTTCTGGACGAACCAGGGAATTATGCAGCGCCAGAGCTATCTAGCTTTTGGGGGCGCGTACCACGGAGACACGCTGGGATCGCTTTCTGTTGGGGCAGGCGGATTTGGAACCGAGATTTTTGACCCGCTTCGCTTTGGTGTACTCCGCGCCCCGGGCTTCGAAGACCCAAACTGCATCCCGGTTGCATGCGCGCTCATTGCAGAACACGCCCAAGAGCTTGCGGCAGTCATTATTGAGCCACTCGTGCAAGGCGCTGCGGGAATGCAGATGCGGCCGGCTGCAGAGTTCGCAGCTCTTGGCCAGGCCTGTGCTGAACACGATGTCTTACTGATCTGCGATGAGGTTGCCACTGGCTTTGGTCGCACTGGAACGATGTTTGCAAGCGAGCAATGCGGGTTGCATCCAGATCTGATGGCTATTGGAAAAGGCATAACTGGTGGCTATCTTCCGCTCGCAGCCACAGTTGCTAACGAACGGGTGTACCAGGCATTTCTAGGAGAAGACCTTGGCGAACGCACCCTGTATCACGGCCATTCTTATAGCGGGAATCCGCTAGCCGCAGCAGTTGCCTTAGCGCACCTTGAGCTCTTTACGTCCCTCGAGGTACTCGCCAACGTGAATGAACGGGCCACTCAACTAGAGCAGCTACTCGATCAACACATTGCGGGTTTGCCGGCTGTGCGAAGCATCCGCCAACAGGGCCTCATGGTGGGCGTAGAACTCGCCCCACCAGAGGGAACAGTGCGTTGGGGACGAAAAGTCACTGCACAATCGGTGTCGCGTGGCGTGCTCATCAGACCGCTCGGCGATGTCATGGTGCTGATGCCGATTCTGACGAGCACTCCCGAAGAGATCACCCGCATTGTGATGACGCTTGCTGAATCGATCACTGCCGTGGCCCAGACCGAGCAGCAGCATCTTGAGAGCAGCCGAGTTGAGGCCAGCCAAGTTGAGAGCAGCCAGGATCACGCAGCAGATGAGTGACCGGTGGCAGGAACTGATTACTCAGCGCAATGCTGCTACTCATGCTGCCGGCAGGTGGCGAAGCATTCGCACCCTTGACTCTGGCCACGCTGTCACTGCGATCCGTTCAACAGGCCAAGCAGTTGTGAGCTTTTCCTCGAATGACTACTTGGGGTTGAGTCAGCATCCGCGAGTTGTCCAAGCCGCCCAAGTTGCTCTGGATGACTACGGGGTAGGGTCGGGGTCTGCCAGGTTGATCGTGGGTAGCCGGGCCATTCATGATCAGATGGAAGCCGCTCTTGCTGTGTGGACAGAGCGAGAGGCAGCTCTGCTTTTCCCAACAGGGTTTCAGGCAAATATGGGTGTCATCGGTGCGCTCACTACCGCCGCCTCATCCCCTGGCTGCGTGGTCTATTCCGATGCACTAAATCACGCGTCCATTATCGATGGAATACGCGCCGCACGCGCACAGGTGCAGGTCTATCGGCACAACGATGTTGATCACTTGGCTTCGCTCATGGCAGAGCATCGAAATTCTCCGGCACTAGTCGTAACAGATGCGGTGTTCTCTATGGATGGCGACCTAGCGCCGCTTGCCGATCTTGAACAGCTTTGCAAGGCCACCGATGCACTGCTCCTGGTAGATACGGCTCACGCTGTCCTTGGTCCACCCACACCAAAATCTGCGGTGATAGTTGGCACTCTGTCAAAGACACTCGGTGCAGTCGGCGGATTTCTTGCTGCCGAGCAGTCACTCGTTGACCTCTGCATCAATACAGCAAGGTCGTTCATCTTCACCACTGCAAATGCGCCGGCCGAGGTTGCTGCTGCGCATGCGGCCCTGCAGATTCTTTGCTCGGCAGAAGGCGCTGAATTGCGTGCCAAGTTGCGCAGCAATATTGACCTGCTTCGGCCGGGTCACCCATCTCCAATCCTGCCAGTGCTGCTGGGCTCAGAAGAACACGCCATGGCGATTTCTCACGCTCTGTTAGAGCAGGGCTTGCTCGTCCCTGCCATCCGCCCACCCACAGTCCCCCCAGGAACTTGTCGCCTGAGAATTGCAGTATCAGCAGCCCATGAGAGATCCGATCTTGCTCGCTTGACAGCGGCCCTTACCGAACTCGGAGTTGAGATATGACAGACGACTCTTTCCCAACCGCGTCTCGGCCTGATTCCATAGTGCTGATTGCTGGCACAGCAACAGAGATCGGCAAAACCTGGGTAGCAACTCGACTCATTACAGAACTTCGAACCCGCCAGATCCATGTGCAAGCTCGCAAGCCCGCTCAGTCCTTCCATCCTCAAGACCCAACCACTGATGCCGACTTGCTCGCACAGGCCTCGGGTGAGGACCCCCGCAGGGTCTGCCCGGAGCACCGCTGTTATCCAGTCGAAATGGCACCGCCGATGGCGGCCGATTCTCTTGGCCGCAGCGCCATCACCATTGCCGAGCTTGCGGATGAACTCTCTACATCATGGACACCCACCCCTCGCTCTGCACTGCCTGCCGAGTCAGGTTGTCCGGTGGGTTGTATTGAATTGGCAGGTGGGCTCTGGTCACCCATCGCACATGACGGCGACTGCTTAGACCTAGCCAAACTGCTCTCCCCCGAGCTCGTTATTCTGGTAGCCGATGCGGGCCTCGGCACGATCAATGCAATACGGCCTGCAGTTGCAGCCCTTGCAGAAATAGCTCCGGTGAGCGTCTTCTTGAACCGCTTTGACTCAACAGTTGAGCTACACGACCGCAATCGCATGTGGCTCGAGCAGCACTGCCAGATTGATGCAACCACCTCAATCAGCCATCTAGCTGACGAACTACTTCGCGTGGTTGGCTCAACTTCCCCAGCCAGCTAGTTAGCTGCCCGCAGTCAAGCGTCACCTTCCCGCCATATAACCGACAGCTCGAATTCACTCAGGCTTAGTAGCCTGTAACTCTGGTTTTGAACCAAAAGCTATAGGGGGATCTTCATGCAAAGGCGTGCGTTTTTAGCTTCAGTGGGAATAGCAGGCGGAGCAATTGCTGCGGGCTGCGCACCTCGATCAAACCCCACCTACCCCATTCAGACCGGTGAACTCTTTGAGGGAATCGGACCATACCCATCGGGGGTTGGCTCAGGCGATCCAACACCGGACTCTGTGTTGCTATGGACACGTGCGCATCCGGAGCGCGATACCGGTCAGGGTCTCTTGCTCACCACCGAGGTTTCAACCTCTCCACAGTTTGGTGTTGGTCAGATCATCGCAGAGCTGCCCGCTCTTGCAACTGCTCAGCGGGACCACTGCGTAACTATCAATGTGACTGGCCTGCAGCCCGCCACCACCTACTGGTATCGCTTTCGCTACGACGGGCTGACGAGCCCAACTGGCAGAACACGTACTGCACCTGTTGGTGGAGTCGATCGACTCCGACTCGCAGCATTTAGCTGTCAGCGCTACACACACGGTTTCTACACGGCGCACAGCGATCTAGCTGGGCTGGCTGAAGACCCATCGACAGACCTTGATCTTGTTCTGTGTCTAGGCGACTACGTCTACGAGACTGGCTATGCCAATAGCGTCTACGTCCCCGGACGAGATGACCCAATTCAACAGGCAGTCACCCAAGATCAGTTCCGAGCGAAATATCGCATGTATCGCTCAGACCCGGATTTGCAGGCAGTCCACGCTGCCTACCCGATGATCAATGTGTTCGATAATCACGATGGTCTGGCAGCGCCTGGCGACAATCAAGCTACCGGGGCTATTGCGGCATTCTTTGAGCATCTGCCAGTTCGGTCACGCCTTCCCGGACGGATCGATCGAAGCCTTCGATGGGGTGACCTGGCAGAGATTTTCATGACTGATCAACGCTCATTCAGAGACCAGACACTCGAAGAAGAAGGCCCGCTTGGCACTTCGACTTCCGAACGACCAGAAATTTTGGACCTAAACCGAACGATGCTCGGAGCCGAGCAGCGCAACTGGCTACTCAATGGCCTGTCTGGGTCGAGCGCACAGTGGAAGGTAATTGGAAGCCAACTGATGTTTTGGCCGTGGCGAAGCTTTGGCCGTCTCCCGGGCCAACCTCGAGGATCTGGGGTTTACCTCAACCTCACCCAATGGGATGGATACGTGGCCGAGCGCCTAGCAATTCTTGATCACCTTGAGCAGAACAATGTGCGCAACACCTTGTTGTTCTCAGGGGACAGCCACGTGTTCTCGGCTGCGCAAATTGCACCCGACGTGGATGACCCACGCTCCACTCCACGCATTGCCGAGTTCGGCACTGGTTCAGTCACCTCAAATAACGCTGACGAAAACAGCTACCCCACAGACGACTCAACACGGCCGTACCTTCGAATGGTCAATCCCAATCACCTTCGGTTCTTCGAGTCCGAACGCCATGGCTACGCCGCAGCAGAGATCACCCCCGGTGGCACCTCGGTAGAATTCCGGTCGCCACGGACAATCCGGCAGACCACCTCTGCCACGCAGGTACTTTCTCGGATGCGCGTCGCAACCGACACTCAGCGAGTTGAACTTCTCGCTCCCTAGGCTGAGCGATAGCCTGCGTGGGTGCAATCTTCGAGTGACCCACAAGTCAATAATGACAATTCGGAACAAAACTCCGATGAGGCCGTGATTCTTTTCTGGCGACCGGGATGCAGTTACTGCGCTTCGCTCATGTTCCAACTCGAAAAAACTCAGCTTCCTCTCGTTGAGATCAACATCTGGGAAGACCCGCGGGCCGCTGAGTCAGTGCGCAAGATTACGGGTGGCAGCGAGACCGTACCCACGGTTGTCGTTGCTGATTTCGCCATGGTGAACCCATCTGCCTCGCAGGTTCTTCAGGCCGTGAACGATCATGCACCGCACCTGTTGCCAGCGGAATCTAGCTGACCGATGGCGTCCGAGGATCTGCCCGTTCGACCTGGCCTGACCATTCCCGTTGGCGAGATTGACGAGCGATTCTCTACCTCGGGTGGACCCGGCGGGCAACACGCCAACAAGGCTCACACCCGCGTCGAGTTGCGCTTCAATATTGCTGACTCGCAAGCACTCAGCGAGTTTCAGCGAGAGCGACTTCTTGGCGCACTTGGATCAGACCTGCGCGTGGTCGTGGACGATGAGCGCTCGCAGTTTCGCAACCGGCAACTTGCCCGCGAGCGCCTAGCTGCTCGCTTGCGTACAGCGCTCAAGCCTGTGCGACCAAGACGACCGACCAAGGCCACCAAGGGCTCCAAGATGCGTCGGCTCGATGCGAAAAAGCAGCGAGGGCAAACAAAGCAGACTCGCAGACGGCCACAGTCAGACGACTAACGCAACTGGCAACCCGATCCCGCCCGACTACCCACAACCCACAACCCGGATGTTTCTGGTCGACTATCGACCAAATTCATCCGAGTTGACCCTCGGTGCGGCTGCGCCGACCACTCAAGCAACATGCAGGCTGACTCAAGCGACGCTCAGGCTCACTCGATACCTAACTGCAATTTCCTAGACTGCCCCAATGGAGCAAACTGCAGCCCAGGCTCTCTTAATCATCATGGCGGCGGCAGTCCTAGCCCCGGTGCTTGCTGAACTCTTGCGGAAGTGGCGAATTCCGAGCGTGCTCTTTGAGTTGCTGCTGGGCATTCTGATTGGTCCTGCCGTTCTCGGGTGGGTCGAGGTTGACCAATTCGTGGGTGGGCTTACTGAACTGGGCTTAGCGATGCTGTTCTTTATGGCCGGCTACGAGATCAACTTCTCTAAGTTGAAGGGAAAACCGGTCAAGCTCGGAGCAATCGGATGGGGAATCTCCTTGGCCATCGCCCTGGCAGTTGGGGTGGGCCTCGCACAGAGCGGCGTAGTTATTTCCAGCCTGCTCATCGGACTCGCTCTCACCACAACAGCCATCGGAACGCTCATGCCCATGCTGCGAGATCGCGGCCTACTGCAGAGCAGTTTCGGCGCCTACATCTTGGCCGCCGGAGCAATCGGCGAGTTCGGCCCGGTCATTGCCATCACGATTCTGCTCGGCCCATCAGAGCCAGGTAGCGAACTGCTGTTGCTGATTGCATTTGCAGCGATTGCTGCAGCGGTCGCAGCGATCGCCAGTCGACCCCAACCTCCAGCTGTGATCGACCTGATGCGTAA
>CAMDAT010000113.1 GCA_945888825.1 Bifidobacterium breve
GCCCAGAAACAGCCAAGCCCTCGAACGTCTCCCACACTCGGATGCTTCGCCTTCAGTTCCTCAAGGCCCGGGCCAAACACCTCGTTCCCAAGGTGCCGAGACCGCTCAAGAATGTTTTCCTCTTCGAAGATGTTCATCGAAGCGACTGCAGTCGCGCAGGCTAGGACATGACCCGAATAGGTGAGCCCCCCGGGATACACCCGAGTGTCGAAGGTTGCAGCAATCTCATCGCTGATTGCTACCCCACCAAGTGGCACATAGCCGGAGTTGACCCCCTTGGCGAAGGTAATCAGGTCGGGAGTGACCTCCCAGGCATCAACTGCAAACCATTCTCCGCATCGGCCGAATCCGGACATGACCTCATCACAGACCATGACAATTCCGTTGGCGTCGCAGAGTTCTCGCACCCCGGCCAAATACCCCGGTGGCGGAACTAAAATTCCATTCGTACCAACAACTGGCTCCAACACGATCGCTGCAATCGTGTTTGGACCTTCAAACATGATCACTTCACGGAGGTGCTCTAAGGCACGCTCCGACTCTTGTTCGACAGAATCAGACCAGAACGAAGATCGGTATGGGTAGGGACCAAAGAACTTGATGATTCCCGGCGGGACATTCGGCTCGGAGGGCCATCGGCGTGGGTCTCCAGTCAGAGCTATTGAGCCGCCAGTTGCTCCATGATAGCTGCGATACATCGAGAGCACCTTGTGCCGGCCTGTGTGTAGGCGCGCCATGCGCATGGCGTTCTCGGTGGCCTCTGCTCCACCATTGGTAAAGAAGATCTTGTTCAAGTCGCCCGGTGTTCGCTCGGCAATCATCCGTGCGGCAGTGGAGCGGGCATCATTTGCCATTCCGGGAGCAATGGTCGCCAGCTTTGCCGCCTGCTCTTGAATTGCTGCAATCATCTTTGGGTGCTGGTGTCCCAAGTTCAAATTGATCAGCTGAGAGGAGAAGTCCAGATACTTCTTGCCAGTCTCGTCAAAGAACCATGCGCCCTCTCCGCCGGTGACCACAAGTGGCTTGAGCGCAGCTTGAGCGGACCAAGAATGAAACACGTGTGCGCGGTCATCGAGATAGGTCTGGCTGAGCTGGATTTCTGGCGACTGAGATTCTGTAGCGGTCATGATTCTCTCACTTGTTAGCTGGGCTCACTTATGGACAGGGCTCACTTATGGACAGGCTCACTTATGGACAGGGCTCACTTGTGAACAGGGAAGCCTAGGTTGACGCTGCTCGTGGCCGGGTCTGGCCAACGAGAGGTCACTACTTTGTTGCGGGTATAGAACTTGACCCCGTCGGGTCCGTACATATGCAGGTCCCCAAACAGCGAACTCTTCCAGCCGCCAAACGAGTACGCAGCAACTGGAACCGGAATCGGAACATTGATTCCGACCATGCCGGCTTCAACCTCGAACTGGAAGCGACGAGCAACCCCACCGTCTCGAGTAAATATCGCTGTGCCGTTGCCATACGGGTTGCTGTTGATGAGTGCCAAACCCTCTTCATAGGTGTCGACCCGCATGAGAGCTAGAACCGGACCAAAAATCTCGTCCTGATAAAGCTGCATCTCTGGGGTGACATTGTCGATCAGGGAAGCACCAAGGAAATATCCATCGCCCGGAAGCGATACGTCTCGGCCATCGACCAAAATGGTTGCCCCGGCCTGCTCGGCACCGTCGAGATAGCTCATGACCTTGTCGCAGTGCTGTCGAGTGATGAGTGGACCCATCTCGGCTTTCGGGTCAGTGCCAGGACCCACGACAATTTTGGCAATTCGTTCCGTTAGAGCAGGGATAAGTTCATCTGCTACTGCTCCCACTGCGACGACTACCGAAATTGCCATACAGCGCTCACCGGCTGACCCATAGGCAGCAGAGACCGCAGCGTCTGCTGCGGCGTTGATATCTGCATCGGCCAGCACGAGCATGTGGTTCTTTGCCCCGCCGAGCGCCTGTACGCGCTTGCCCTGAGCTGATCCGGTTTCGTACACGTAACGGGCAATCGGCGTGGAGCCCACAAAGCTCAGCGCCTTGACTTGGGGATGCTCTAACAGCCGATCTACTGCAACTTTGTCTCCTTGCAGCACGTTGAACACGCCGGGCGGTAGCCCAGCCTCGCTCAGGAGTTTGGCCATAAAGAGCGCTGCAGAGGGGTCCTTCTCGGAGGGCTTCAGAATGAAACAGTTTCCGCACATGATGGCGTTCGCAAACATCCACATGGGCACCATGGCCGGAAAGTTGAATGGCGTAATGCCGGCCACAACGCCGAGGGGTTGGCGCAATGAATACACATCAACTCCACCCGCGACCTGCTCGGAGTATTCGCCTTTCAGCAGAGCCGGGATTCCACAAGCAAACTCAACGTTCTCCATGCCGCGAGCAATCTCGCCAAGTGCGTCAGAGGGAACCTTGCCATGCTCAAGGCTCACTAGTTCAGCCAGTTCGTTTCGCGAAGCATCCATGAGTTCACGAAACTTAAACATGATGCTTGCTCGAGTGCTTAACGAACTACTGCGCCAGGACTCGAATGCTGTGACTGCAGAAGCCACCACGGCGTCCACATCGGCTATCGAGCCAAGTGCTACCTCTGCCTGCTGAGCGCCAGTGGCAGGATTAAACACAGGTGCTGACAACCCAGAGGTTCCTAGACTGAGCGCACCATCAAGGTAATGACCAATTGTTTGCACGGTGAGATCACTTTCTGCACATGCTCTATAAGAGAGCGGGCAGCATCAGTATTGTCTAGCAACGGCTCCAGTAACCACCGGGACTGCTAACAGAACCGGCCTTTTCAGCCGCAGCAGGCAGTTCCCTCGGAACTCTCAGTTCCCCGATTCTCTAGCGACATCTGATCAGCGTCGCCAGTCTTGACGTACCACTCCCACTTGGCGCCATCCGGATCAGTGACCCAGGTCTCGGTCTTTTCTGCAAAGCAGCACACGGTGTCGTCAACCCCTGTCGTTTCTAGGCCAGTTTCCGACAGTCGGGTTTCCGCTTCTTGCACCTCGGCCGTTGTCTCAGTTTCAACTCCAAGGTGGTTCAGCGTGCCTCCTTCGGGGCCCTCAATCAGAACCAGTTTGAGAGGTGGTTCGGCAATCTCGAAGTTTGCATAACCTGGCTTACGTTTGTTTACTTCGGTTGCAAACAACTTGGAATAGAAAATGACTGCTGAATCGATATCTGTGACGTTGATGGCTAGTTGTACTCGTGACATGGTTGCTCCGTTAGCTAGTGAGTAGTGAGTGAGTAGTAAAGAGTAAAGAGTAAAGAGAGTTTCTGATGAACGGCCGCTACGAGGCCGCAGCGCTGAGTTCGGCCCAGAGTTCTTGAACCCGGCGCAGGATCTCATCGCGGATCGGTCGAACGGCCGCAACGCCTTGGCCTGCAGGGTCATCGAGTTTCCAGTCCAAGTAGCGCGTACCCGGATAAAAGGGGCATTCATCCCCACACCCCATAGTAATGACCACATCCGAAGCTTCTACGGCGGCATCTTCAAGTCGTTTCGGAGTCGCTCCCGAACTCAGCAAGTCGATATCAAGTTCGGCCATGGCTTCGATCACAGCAGGATTGATGGACTCGGCGGGAGCAGTACCCGCTGAGCGAACCACAACTCCAGATCCACCAACCTGTGCAAGAAACGCAGCCGCCATCTGTGACCGGCCAGCGTTATGGATGCACACAAACAAGACTTCGGGCAGTTTTTCAGACATCAGAAGATCCTTCGTCAGCGGGAGCAGTATGTGGATAGAACAAACGAATCAAGCCGAAGGCAATCACGGTTCCAATGAGTTGCATCAGAATGAACATCGGCACTGAGGACGGTGCGATACCAGCAAAACTGTCGGACAGCATGCGGGCGATCGTGACTGCGGGATTAGCAAAACTCGTGGACGAGGTAAACCAGTACGCACCAGCGATCCACGCACCAACGGCAAAGGGCACTACCGAGGCACGTCCGGTTCGCACGCAGCCTTGAATCACTAGCAACAGCCCCACCGTAGCGATCACTTCAGAAAGCCAGATACCGCCGCCTGTTCTGATATTGGTCGAGACCTCTACTGCTGGCAGCGAAAACATCAGGTTGGCGAGGACCGCCCCGCAGCATCCGCCAAAGATCTGGGCAATGACGTATAACACGGTGTCGCTAGTAGAGGTGGAACCCAAGAACCGATCGGTCAACGTTACAACCGGGTTGAAATGCGCTCCTGAGACGGCTCCGAACATCAGGATCAGACCGATGAGCGCTCCCCCGGTTGCCGCAGCGTTTTCTAACAACTGCAAACCAACATCACTCGACAAATTCGTGGCCATGATGCCCGAGCCAATCACTGCAATGATCAGCAGCGCTGTGCCAAGGGCCTCGGCCGCTAACCGACGAACCAAGTCCAGGCCTAGCGTGCCGGTTCCTGTTTCGGGCAGGACTGCTAGCTGGGCATCATCTGGTGGCATCTCGGTACTCATGCGGCCGAACCACCAGACTCAACTAGTGCGGACACCCGTCTGGTCAACTCATCCAGAGTGGAGTCAAAAGCACGGGCTGTACCGAGTTGCACAGGATCGGGCACCGACCAATGCAGCCAATTTCCCGCTCGCAGAGGCTGCACCTGATCAGCCAGTTCCTCATGAGCTAGTTCTTTATGAGCCAGTTCTTCATGAGCTAGTTCTTCATGAACGACATCACATACGGTGATGACGAGCGTTGGACTCATGTTGATCTGCCCAAGTCCTTTGGGAGCGCTACTCACAAGTTGTAGTCCCCTGCGTTTTGCGGCCGTTACTGCTCGGCGATCAATTCGCTCTGCAGGTTCTGTTCCAGCAGAGTCCGCTGCACAACCCGAGAGTTCTTCCCACAGAGCAGCAGCTAGTTGGCTTCGTGCAGAGTTTCTGGTGCACAAGAACAGCGCGGGTCCAATGGGGACGCATTTTCTGGGAGCCAAACCGCTGAGTGCCTCTGAGTTGAGGTGGATGTACCGTCGTCGGGCATCCCCGCTCGAATTCGAGCGATAGATCAAACCAACCTGTTCAAGGACATCAAGGTGGTGAGCTAATAGGTTTGAGGGCAAACCAAATGCCGAGCGAAGTTCCACCGGCGAGCAGTCAGAAACAGTCAGTTCGTCAACAATGGCCAAGCGGACAGGGTCACCGAGTGCGGCATGGCGAGCCGAGCGCAGGTCATCCGGAAGGATCATCCTTCTAGTATGTAGCTCAGCTATTTATGAGTCAACTTTGATTGAGTGACTTTTCCTCATCCAGAGGTTCCGCTTGCAGAGCCGGGTCTACAGGTGTGTCAGGAGCCTCCCGAGCCGGCGGCTTGGCCCATGCGGCATCACCTCGTCCTTCACCGTGATCCAGGGTCAGGCCATGCTGGGTCTTTTCCCAATGCGAGGGGTCCGTAAAGAGTTGGATCATGGCTCGCAAAGCGGCAACGGCCATGAGGACCCAGTACAACGGCGAGAGCAGTGCAGAGACCAACAACTCCGGCCGGCGGACTGCACGCAAGGTCAGAACCGACAGGTAGATAATCACTACGTTGCCGAAGAACCACGAGAAGATTGCAAGGTAGTAGAGCGCTCCTGGGAACAGCGCTTGGATGAACGAGGCCTTGGTCACAAACCACAGCAGGGTCATGGCCCAGAACCACAGATTCAAAACCGCTAGAACCGGCGTGCTTCCCACAAATAAGCAGAAGTGCCCAAACCCAGCCCAACCCAAGTCACGCACCATGCCGCGGGGGTCTCGCATACCTACCAACCAGGTCTGCAAATATCCCTTGTACCAACGGCTGCGCTGCTTCACCCAGTTGACAACATCAACGTTTGGCTCTTCCATCGTCGAAGAATCCAGAACCCCAACCCGCCAGCCTTTTCGTTGCAGGCGAATTCCCAGATCACAATCCTCGGTCACGTTGAAGGCGTCCCAACAACCAACCTCCTCAAGAGCCTCTCGCCGGAAGTGATTCGAAGTACCGCCAAGGGGGATCGGGGACTTCGTCGCGGAGAGGCCCGGCAAGTACAAGTTGAACCAAGTCAGATACTCCGCCGTAAACCATCTAGTGAGCAGGTTGGTGGTTCCTCCGTAGAAGGAGAGTTTGCCTTGCAGGCATCCCACGTCATCGGCACCGCGACTGAATGCAACCACGGCCCGCCGCAGTTGTAGTGGGTCAGGATGATCCTCTGCATCGTAGATAGTCACCAGAGAACCGCGTGCAAAGTACAGACCAAAGTTCAGCGCTCTGGGCTTTGTCTGAGGCTCCCCTGCCGGCAGGAGCAACACCTCAATAGGCAGGTCAGTCTCAATGGCACGAGCAGCGGCAATAGTCTCAGCGTCTCCCACCTCGAGCAGAAGTTTTACGTCGATCCGGTCCCGCGGGTATTCAATTCGATTCAAAGCAGCAACCAAATCCGGAAGCACCTGCGGTTCGCCGTATGCGGGTACCAAAAGGGTATAGATCGGAAGTTCTTCATCGGGAACTGCCCGAGCATCCTCGTCAGCAACCTGGATCGAAGAGTCATCCCCAAGGCCGATTCGAACCAGATAAATCCGATGACACAGGGTAATCAGATACACCAACGTGGCTGCAGTGGTCAGAACAATGAGGGTTCCAAGTGGCGCCAGGATCAGGCACAGCACAACAGTTACTGCCATGCCAATGAGGCCAATTTTCTGACCCCGGTTGACCTGTGAGGCCGCTGTCATGCCGGGGTTTTTGGCCTCGACCCAACCTAAGGACTCAGCAAGTACCTCTTCGGCGAGTTCCTCTGGTATTTCACGAATCTTCATCCGCCAAACTCCACTGGCTCAGGCATCTGCGCCGACCGATCAGCCGAAGACTGAATCACTCCGCGTGCGAACTGTACAAGGAAGGTCCGAAGTTCGCCCTGTCGCGCAGTCACATCTCCGGTCTCTGCGCCGCGGACTGCTTCATCGGCACGAATCCCGACTTGCCGGGCGATGGAATCCTCGAGCGGTGGACTAGCTACCCTCGCAGCGTTGCTGTCATTGAGCAGCAAAACCACTCGTTCGTAGCGAAGGCCGCTGCCTTCACGAACTGCCCACAGCCAGTAGACCGTGGTCCAAGCCAGGCCATCTGGATCGGACCAGTTCAACACTGTTCCCACCACGCCATTACCCAGATCGACGCGTTTCACGCCCTCGGTGCTGTATCCGTGGAATCGGTAACAGGCCTCAATTCCAAAGTCGCTAAACGCTTGGAGCTTGCCAGTATTGATCACGTCGGCCAGCACGGGAACATCGCTCCCTAACTGACTCGTTCCAAGCGCCGCATACTGATATCGGACCCAGCTTGAATCCTCACCAAAGAAACGCTTGCCGTTTTCAAAGGTTCCGACGCGTTCGCCGCGGAACCCATCTGGTCGCAACGAGACCTGGGAGAACTTCCCGACACGCGGGTTACCAACCGAAGACGAGATTGGGTCATAAGCCGTCAGGTTGTGGTTGAACACCGACCCCAACAGCGCTAGCACCACAATTCCCAACATGGCACGTCCTGCAGTCGGTACGGCTGCTAGTACTGCGCGTGTGCGCGAGGGGCCACTAAATACAGGAAGGGACAGACCAAACCTGTGGGCCTGTAACACCATGATGAGCACCGCAATATTGAAGGTGAACAGTCCAGCAACGGGGTGCAATATCTCTATGGAAGCAGTCTCACCGAAGAATTTTCCAACGGCCAAGATCGCAACAATCCGAATCACGTTGAACACCCACACCAGTGCAGTTCCAGCAGCTAACCAGCTGAACTTTGCCGACTTCGTTCCCCGAGCAACCAACGTGAATGCCGAAGCAACTAACAAGAACCCCAACAAGCCGTTCGCACCCGAACAGGCCGATGCAACTTGAACCAAGAAGGTCCCCTGCGCACCACCATGCACAATCTGAAAAGTAATGCCATCGCCGGGCATGACCGTAGCTACGGGTATCACGCCAACGACCATGCGCACTGCGCCAGCAGTCAGGCCAGTGAGCGGCTCAAGGCCCAACGTAACAACTCCGCGAATTGGTATTGGCCAGGCCAAGAACAAAAATAAAATCGCTGCTTTGGTCCGCCAGAGCATCCGAACCCCAAAGGCGAGGGCCACAACACCCGCAACAAACAGCGGCATCGTGAGCAGATCAATCCGGTACAACCAGTACATCGTCGAGAGACGTGCCGGCAACAACACCAGTGAGGCAAAGGCCGCAAGCACAAGCGGAACGCCGACAATGCGATCAATGTGACGATCATGAATATTCGGCTCATTGATACTTGGCCTTGCCAGCGCGTATCCCAGCACGGCGGCAATGATCGGCACAAGGCCTAAATAAGCCAACGGAGTATCTACCGTGAGACCCCTCATCAGGGTCCACAGTGAGGTGTGATAACACAGCACCACGGCTAGCAACGCAAGTGCTGTGCGGCGAGCCACCTTGCGGGTATCTTCGGACCAACGGGGTTCTTGTTCAGCCTTCTCAATTGGATCAGCCGGTGGCGGATTTAGCAGCATTGTAGGACTCGTTCTTCTCTAGGCCGGAGACAGATGTAAGCCACTAGTTCATGGCCTTAGCAACAACAGGTTTGGAGCGTCGGCGCAGCACAAAGAACATGCCAACTGCAAGCATCAACAGAGCCGAGAGCGGAAGCAGCAAAGCCAGCGGGCTTTCGCTCACGGCAGCCTCGGGCCCAA
>CAMDAT010000114.1 GCA_945888825.1 Bifidobacterium breve
CGTTGCTTCACCTAGAACTTCAAGGGTGACTCGGTGCAGCGTGGCCGTGAATGAAAACGGAGTCTCGTAGTCGTCACATACGGGAAGCCCAGGGTCAGCCCCACAGTGCAATCCGGCTCCGGTTAGGTTCCAGCGCATCGGCGTGAAGCGCTCAATCGGACCCGCTCCGAGCAGGCGGTCATCCGAGAGCAGTTGGATCTGTCCTTGGTTGTTTCCCGTTCGCGTGAACCGCGCTTCAAGGCACTGCTCCCCTAGAAGAAGATCCGTTTCGGCCTCAATGCGCACCCATTGCTTGCCCACCAGATTGTGCACGTAGACAAGGCGATTCTGTTGAACAAAAAAACTGAACCCTCCTTGTAGATTCCCCAGCGACAACAACACGCCCTCGCAACCCGACTCAGGAATCTCGACGTCGGCGCGCAAGGCGTGTGATCTGTTGAACAGCGGTGGTACTGCCTCCTCGGGAACCATGCCCGCACCCGGGTGGTAGACGACCAAGCTGCGGTGTGCTGCTGCCCCAGGCGGCCGACCCAAGGTGAATTCGGAGAACGGCCGATTATCTAGCGGCAGCACCTGATACTTCTCGGCCTCCTCCCACCATTTCTCGATCATGCTGGCTAAGCGGCCCGGGTCTTGATCGCTCAAATCATTACATTCAGCCGGGTCGTTGATCAGGTCGTACAACTCCCAAGCAACCTGATCCAAACCCGGTTCGGCTGTGTGGATGGGGTGAAAGGAAACTGCCTTCCACCCGTCGTGATAGAGGGCTTGGCAGCCAAACATCTCGAAGTACTGCGTGTGCCGATTGCTTGGAACATCCGGATCGCTCAGCGTGTGAGCAAAGCTGGTTCCTGCCATTGGAGTTTGTGTTACTCCGGCTAGTTCCTCGGGTGGGTCCATCTCGAGCAGTTCGAGCAAAGTCGGCACCAGATCGATGGCATGGGTGTATTGAGTGCGCACTTCGCCCACCGAGGTAATGCCTGCTGGCCAAGAAACAATCAGCGGATCTGCAACTCCACCCTCGTGCACCTCGCGCTTCCAACGCCGAAACGGAGTGTTTCCCGCCACGGTCCAACCCCAGGGATAGTTGTTGTGAAGGCGTGGCCCACCGATCTCATCGATCCGCTCGATGGCCTCATCAAGAGGTCGCCCAACTAGGTTCCAAGGTCGGGCGTCATTGACTGAGCCATTCGGGCCACCCTCAGAAGATGCCCCGTTGTCTGACAGCAGCAGCACCAACGTGTTGTCAAGATCCCCAGTCTCCTCAAGAGCTTCTAGCAGCCTTCCAATCTGCGCATCCGTATGAGACAGATAAGCGCCGAAGGCTTCCATAAACCGGGCGTACAACTTTTGCTCACTGCTGCCGAGAGAGTCCCAGGCGGGTACCCAGTCGGGCCGCGGAGATAATTCCGTATGAGCGGGTATGACACCGAGGTCTCGTTGACGTTGCACAGTCTGTTCGCGTTCAACATCCCAGCCGTGATCGAACCGCCCTCGGTAGTGATCTAACCAGGTCTGCGGGGCGTGATGAGGGGAGTGGCATGCCCCCGTTGCGAGGTACAAAAAGAAGGGCTTATCCGCATCAATTGCTCGAAGGTCGAATACGTCCTCGATTGCATGGTCCACCAGATCCTCGGTGAGGTGGTAGCCCTCGTTGATCGAGCGCGGCTGATCTACAAAGTGGTTGTCATGCACCAACCACGGAGCGAACTGGTGAGTTTCGCCACCGTGGAATCCGTAGAACCGTTCGAACCCGCGGCCGAGTGGCCATGAGGTTCTTGGTGCTGCAAGGTTCATATCTTCGTCAGGAGTGAGGTGCCATTTACCGACCGCATAAGTGGCGTACCCGCGTTCCACAAGAATCTGTGACAAGAAGCCATTCGAGCGCGGAATGCGCCCTGAGTAGCCGGGGAACCCCGTTGCCAGATCAGTGATTCGACCCATGCCATTTGAATGATGATTTCTTCCGGTCAGCACACAAGACCGAGTGGGTGAACACAGCCCCGTTGTATGAAAATTGCTGTACCGCAAACCGTTCGCAGCGAGGCCGTCCATGACGGGCGTGTCGATCTGGGAGCCAAAGCAACCCAACTGCGCAAACCCAACATCATCAAGCAGAACAATGAGAACGTTCGGGGAACCAGGGTTGGGCCGAACAGGCTCTGGCCAAGATGGTGTTGATTCCCAGAAGTATCGGCCGATAGTGCCCTTGAACGGTTCCGAGTTCACGTCGAGCGAGGCTATCGGGAAGAGGCTTTCGATGACGTGAGTAATCAGGAACCGCTACAGTCCCGACACTGACATAGACGTCAGGTAGCGGCATTTCGCAGGAAGCACACGGGGAGATCCAGATAGCTATGGGCACGGTGTTCGAAGGAAAAGTAGCCATCGTGACTGGTGCCGGTCGTGGAATCGGCAGAGAAGAAGCACTCCTGCTTGCGAGCGAGGGTGCTTCGGTGGTGGTCAATGATCTCGGCGAGGCAGCCCAGGTTGTGGTGAATGAGATTCTTGAAGCGGGCGGAACGGCGGCGGCCAACACTGATGACATCTCTTCTTGGGGTGGTGCTGAGTTACTGATCAACCAAGCAGTGCAGACTTACGGTGGCCTTGATGTGGTGATCAACAATGCTGGAATCCTTCGCGACCGCATGAGCTTCAACATGTCCGAGGAGGACTGGGATTCAGTGATGGCTGTGCATCTGAAGGGTCACTTCTCCGTGGCCCGTCATGCGGCGGCCTATTGGAAACAGCGCAGCAAAACTACGGGCGAGCCCGTAGGAGCAGCAATCGTCAACACGGCATCAGAATCTGGTTTGTATGGCAATGCCGGCCAGGTCAACTATGCCGCTGCCAAGGCTGCCATTGCCTCGCTCACCATCGTGATGGCCCGCGAATGCGAGCGCATGGGAGTGAGAGTGAACGCCATTGCACCGGTCGCTCGAACTCGCCTGACCGAGGCAATTGCTGGCGACTACATGTTGCCCGACGAGTCCGGGTTTGATCGCTTTAGCCCCGACAATGTAGCTGCAGTGACCTGCTGGTTAGCCTCGGATTTGGCCCAGGGAATTTCGGGACAAGTCATCAAAGTGCAGGGCGGTCAGATTCAGTTGCTCGAAGGCTGGCGACCGCTCATTGAGATCACTGATGACAAGACCTGGACCCTTGACTCGGTAGCAGCGCGCCGAGAGGAACTCTTTCCGACTGCAGCCGACGGAGCTGTTCCCCCGTTCTTCTTCGGGCCTCCGCCGGCCGATCGGGAGCGTTACCCGCAGATGGACATGGGTTGAGTCCGTGAAGCTGACCTGGGGCGCAGAAGAAGAAGCATTCCGTGACGAGTTGCTTGCATTTTTGGATGCGGAAGTTCCCGAAGAGATCAAGGGTGGACGGGACTGGATCGGTGATGAGTCACCCGAGATCCCGAAATGGGCGAGCGAGTTCCAAGCCAAGTTGTTTGACCATGGATGGATGGTGCCGAGTTACCCGCCAGAGCTCGGTGGACGCAATGCGACACCGCTACAGACACTGATCTTTCTGGAAGAGCTTGCATCTCGTGGAGTGTCACGGTCAGTGCATTTCGGTGGCTATGCCATCGTTGGTCCCAGCCTGTTGGAGTTCGGTAACGAGCAGCAAAAGGGCATGGCTCCCTCGGCAATTCGCGGTGACACGGTCTGGTGTGTGGGGATGAGTGAGCCAGATGCTGGGTCTGACTTAGCGAGTCTGCAAACTCGAGCGGTTCCCGACGGTGACAGCTTTATTGTCACGGGGCAGAAAGTCTGGACGAGTTACGCAATGGTGGCCGAAAAATGCTTCTGCTACGTCCGCACCGATACCAGCGTTGCCAAGCACAAGGGAATCTCGGTGCTCATCATTGATATGGATTCTCCTGGACTAGAGGTTCGACCGCTGCGTCATTTGACTGGTGCGATTGAGTTTGCCGAAGTGTTCTTGAACGAGGTCGTCGTACCGAAAGAGAACTTGGTAGGTGAACTCAACTCGGGCTGGCGAATCACGATGGGATCGCTTGCTCATGAGCGGGGTGCTCTGTGGGTAGAAAGTGTTTCGAGCGCGCAGCGCGCACTTGAGGGCCTCGTCGAGATCGCTCGCCGACAGGGCCTAGAACAAGACGGAGTTGTTCGCCGCAAGCTTGCTGAACTCTATGAGGAGGTGCATTCGCTCAGAGCACTCGGCTACAAAGGGTTCGCCTCGTTCGCACAAGGGTCCTCTGCCCCTGAGCACTCATTCATGAAGTTGGCAACCTCTGAACTTCGCCAACGCATCTATGCCTTTGGCATGGAACTTCAAGGGCCGTATGCGGCCGTTGTCGATCCTGAGTTTGTTGAAGAGGGCGGCCGATGGCAGCAGTCCTGGCAGATCTCGCTGGCTGGAACCATCGGCGGGGGAACCTCGGAGATTCAACGCAATGTCGTTGCCACTCGAGTGTTGGGACTTCCTCGTGGTTGACGCACTACTCAGAGAACCCCAGATGAGCGAGGAGTCGTCGTGGACTTCACGCTGAACGAGGATCAAGTGCTGCTTAGAGAGACCGCCCGTGCGATGTTTGGCAACGAATGTCCGCCTGAGCTTGTCCGTGACGCTTTTTATGATGTGACGAGCAGTGGGCCCGAGGCAGCAAGCAGTTTCTTCGATCGACACCTGCGCGACTGGGCCGCACTAGGTGACGCTGCAGTCGTCGACCTGTGTCTCTTTATGGAAGAGGCCGGTCGCGTCCTGGCACCAGGGCCTGCCTGGGTGAATACCTCACTGTTCCTGCCGCTGCTCCGAGCGATTGAGCATCCTTCAGCCGATTTGGTGGCTGCGGGCGAGGTCACCGGAACAGTGGCAGTCTGCGGTAGCGATGGGTACTGGGTGCTCAACAACGATCCCATGCGCAGCTTTGTGCCGCACGCGAATGAAGTGGATGTGGTTGCCATTCTGAGCGCTGGTAATCAGGTGAGTTGTGTGGCGGTAGCCGAGTTGGACCTTCAGGAAGTGGCAACACTTGATCGGTCCCGGCCGGTGTTTCAATTCGCTGTTCCGGCTGGCTTGGATTCAACCGAAATAGGTGCAGAACAACTCGCTGTTGTGTTGAACCGCGGCACGGTGGCGCTGGCCGCTGAACTCATTGGGGTGGGCAGATGGTTGATGGATACCACCCTTGAGTACGTTCGTGAGCGAGTGCAGTTTGATCGCCCCGTAGGCTCGTTCCAAGGACTTCAGTGGAAACTGGTCGATGCTGCTCTCTTACTAGAGCGTGCTGACGCAGCGGTGTACTACGCGGCGATGTGTCTGGACGCCGGTGCCCCCGAGCAGGATCGAGCGGTGCATGTTGCCAAAGCGGCGGCCGGCATCGCGGCACGCAGGTGGGCGCGGGATGGCTTACAGAGCTTGGGCGGGATTGGGTTCACCTGGGAACATGACCTGCATCTTCGACTGCGACGCGCTCAGGCGAGTGAGCAGTTACTTGGCAGCGCGAGTTGGCATCACGATCGCCTAGCCGAACTGATTTTCGCGCCGGACTGAGTGATGGGCCACCTCTCAAGAAACTGACGCTGGTGTCAGGTACACTTTGGCCGAGTTGGCTGGAAGAAGCACACACTGTTACTTGGGGGTTCGCATGGCACAAGAAGGACTGAAGTTCGATCAGGTTGCTGAAGGTGATGAGGGCCCAGCCTTGAGTCACAAGCTGACCCGTATGGACCTTGTTATGTACGCGGGCGCCTCGGGCGATTTCAACCCGATGCATTCCGATGAGGTCAGCGCCCAAGCTGCGGGCATGCCAAGTGTGTTTGGCCACGGAATGTTTACGGCCGGTCTGCTCGCAACGGCGTTGACCAACTACGTAGGAGTGGGCAATCTCAAGTCCTACAAGGTCCGCTTTACCAAGCAAACTTGGCCCGATGAGGTGTTGACTACAAGGACTGTTGTCACTGCTCGTCGAGAAGAAAACGGCGAGCGCCTTGTCGATTTGGATTGTCAGGTCAGCAATGCAGACGGCGAGATTAAAATCTCGGGTAGCGCAGTTGCAGTGGCGAGTTAGGAATCATGGCTGTTTCTGTTCTGAATCAGCGTGAACGCCTTGGCATTAGCCCCGGGCAACTCTTTATTAATGGCAACTGGGTTCAGGCCTCGGGTGGTCAAACCTGGACTCATATCCACCCTGCCACCAATGAAGAGATCACCACCATCGCCGTGGCTGAAGCCGAAGATGTAGCCGCCGCAGTGGCTGCGGCACGAACCGCATTCGACTCGGGACCTTGGGGTCGGATGGCTGCTCGGGAACGCAAGCGCATCCTTCAGCGGGTTTCGCAATTGATTGGCGAACAGGCTGAAGATCTGGCTCATCTGCAGACCATGGACAATGGCGTGCCGGTCTCATTCGGCGCGGTCTACCAACTCTCGGGTGAGATCCTGGCCGATATCTTCGACTATCAAGCTGGATGGGTGGATCGAATTAGCGGCGAGACACTGCCCTCGTATCTGAACAACGACTGGTTCCCCATGACCGTGCGTGAGCCTGTGGGAGTGGTAGCTGCGATCATTCCGTGGAATGCCCCGCTCATGCTGTTTGGTCAAAAGGTCGCACCTGCACTTGCTGCGGGCTGCACCGTGGTACTCAAACCATCCGAGTGGGCCTCGCTCACCTCGATTCGCCTTGCCGGGCTTCTGGCCGAAGCGGGTATCCCTGATGGTGTATTCAACTTGGTGACTGGCCCACCGGAGCCAACCGGTGAGGCGCTCATAACTGACCCTCGGGTAGACAAAATCTCGTTCACTGGTTCTCGCGCTGTTGGCTCTCGCATGTTGCATGCCGCTGCTGACCGCGTTGCTCGGGTCAGCTTGGAGCTTGGCGGCAAGAGCCCCAACATTGTATTTCCCGACGTTGACCTTGACGCAGTGGCTGCAATGGCCATGGGGATGGTCTCGATGGGGCTCTCTGGTCAGGGATGTGTGTGCCATACGCGGCTTCTGGTGCATGAGTCCATTCATGATCCGCTTGTTGAACGCGCTGCAGCGATGGCTGCCATGACAACCTTTGGTGACCCGTATGACCCGGCTACAACTTCGTCAGCGCTGATCAATGAGCGGCAACTCAATAAGGTGATGGGCCTGATTGCCTCGGCGCAAGAAGAGGGAGCCGAACTGATCGCAGGCGGGGATCGCCCAGGTGGCGAACTTACGTCTGGCAACTTCGTGAACCCAACGCTGTTTGCTGGGGTCACGAATCAGATGCGCATCGCTCGCGAAGAAGTCTTTGGTCCTGTGCTCGCAGTAATCCCCTTTCGGGACGAGGCCCATGCAATCGAGTTAGCAAACGACACCGATTATGGCCTCGGCGCATCGGTCCACACTGCCGATGCCTCGCGAGCCATGCGTGTTGCGCGGTCGATTCGCGCAGGCACGTTCGGAGTGAATGGTTACACGGTGCTACCCAACGCTCCCTTCGGCGGATTCAAAGCCTCGGGTATGGGGCGCGAAGGTGGCCACGAAGGAATCGATGAGTTCCTAGAGACCAAGACCATCATGATGAATCTTGGTGACTCTCCCTTTTGAGCTGCCTACTCTCAGCGGCGCCTAGTTCTACTGCAGTGAGCAATCAGAAGGGGGCAACCTGGTGAGCGATGCAAGAGTGAGCGATGCAAGAGTGAGCGATGCAGGGGTGAGCGCTGCAGGACAGGAGCAGCCGTTGAAACTCGGCATCGTGACGCCCGTGCTATCGATGAACCCCCGGGTTGCTCAAGCCTGGGAGGTCACCGCTACCCCGAGTGATCTGCGGGCAATAGCTCAGGCAGCCGACCGACTCGGGTTTCACCACCTGAGCTGTTCTGAGCATGTGGCCGTTCCCTCTCAGGCAGTATCGGCTACTGGTCAAGCACGAGGAACGCGGTACTACGACCCCGCAGTCACGCTCAGCTGGATGGCCGCCGTAACCGAACGGATTGCTCTCGCGACCCATGTTTTGGTTGGCGCGTATCATCATCCGCTGCAAGTGGCCAAGACGTATGGCACGCTCGACCGGCTCTCGGGTGGTCGTGTGATTCTTGGCGTCGGAGTTGGCTCTCTGCAGGAGGAGTTCGAACTGCTCGACGTACCGTTTGCTGATCGCGGTGCTCGAACCGATGATTTTCTGAGCGGTCTTCGTGCCGCTTGGGGGGTGGCAGAACCAGAGTATGAGGGTGCGTTCTTTCGCTTCTCGGGTTTGGTGGTTGACCCCTCCGCCCTGAGTACCGATCCGACTATCTGGATCGGGGGCCGGACTGCTCGATCGCTTCGACGAGCCTGCGAACTAGGAAATGGCTGGGTCCCGTTTGGATTGAATGATCAGCAACTGTCTGGCCTGCTGACGGAACTGAGGAACTCGCAATCTCTAGATGGGCGGGATCGACCCTTGGATCTGGTACTCGGTGCCGAGGATCTTGATCCAGTTGGTAATCCTGATGGCAGCTTGGAGCGACTTCGCTACCTGCAAGAAATTGGTGCAACGCATGTGAACCTGCGCATGCGGCAG